>NZ_VFEB01000223.1:0-13466 GCF_007858795.1 Vibrio sp. T20 | reverse complement strand
ACCACCCCATGAACCACAACCTAGAGTTAGAGAAGGTGCAACGTTGAAGTTGTACAGGTCACCGATACCACCGTGAGTAGTAGGGATGTTGATTAGAATACGAGCAGTCTTCATCTTGTCACCGAAGTAACGGATGCGGTCTGCGTTAGTATCTTGGTTAGTGTAAAGACCAGATGTATGACCAATACCACCGATTTCAACCATAGTTACCGCTTGAGCAACAGCGTCTTCGAAGTCGTCCGCACGGAATAGACCTAGAGTTGGAGATAGTTTCTCGTGAGCGAATTCGTCATCGTAAGAAACTTTACCAAGACCTTCACCTACAAGTACTTTTGTATCAGCAGGAACTTTAACACCAGCCATTTCAGCGATTGCTGGAGCAGGCTGACCTACGATTTTAGCGTTTAGGTTGCCGTCGATAAGCAGTACTTTGCGTACTTTATCAGCATCAGCTTTAGATAGAACGTGAGCTTTGTGAGAAGCGAAACGCTCTTTTACTTCGTCATAGACTTCGCTAACTACAATAGCTGCTTGCTCAGAAGCACATACAACGCCGTTATCGAATGTTTTAGACATAAGGATAGAAGCTACAGCACGTTTGATATCAGCTGTTTCATCGATAACTACTGGAACGTTACCAGCACCAACACCGATAGCAGGCTTACCAGAAGAGTACGCTGCTTTAACCATGCCTGGACCACCAGTAGCAAGGATAAGTGCGATACCGTCGTGCTTCATAAGCGCGTTAGAAAGCTCTACAGATGGTTGGTCGATCCAACCGATGATGTCTTTTGGAGCACCCGCTGCAACAGCTGCGTCTAGAACTAGTTTCGCTGCGTCGTTAGTTGAGTTCTTTGCACGTGGGTGTGGCGAGAAGATGATGCCGTTACGTGTTTTAAGAGAGATTAGAGATTTGAAAATTGCTGTAGAAGTTGGGTTCGTTGTTGGAACGATACCACAAATGATACCTACAGGCTCAGCGATAGTCATTGTGCCTAGGTTGTCATCTTCTTCTAAGATGCCACATGTTTTTTCGTCTTTGTATTTGTTGTAGATAAATTCAGATGCAAAGTGGTTTTTGATAACCTTATCTTCAACAATACCCATTCCAGATTCAGCAACTGCTTGTTGTGCTAGTGGAATACGAGCGTGGTTAGCAGCAAGAGAAGCTGCACGGAAGATTGCGTCTACTTTCTCTTGAGAGAATGTTGCAAACTCTTCTTGTGCTGCTTTAACGCGAGCTACTAGAGCATCAAGTTCCGCTAAGTTAGTTACAGGCATGGTGGATCTCCTAAAATAATAAATATTAAAAACTTTTTATTAATTTCGCTGCTTGCTTTTAACCTCAAACAACAACGTTCTTAGTAAATTGCTTTCAGGACTGAGTATATTATTTCACTGTATGAAAAAAATTGACCCAGATCAGTTACCCAAAAAGAATTAACCAAAAAGTAGTATGGCAATCGCAAAAATGAACTTAAGATACTGATTTAAATAGATTAAAATCACACTTTCCGTTAGCACAAAAAACAAGCAAACAGACGGATTTTTTCTACATTGCGTCATAAGCTGTAAAAAAGTTTCATTTTTAGTCCGTTAAATTACATGTATACAGCTATATTCGTGCTACTGAGAGTATATCCATACCGTTGCACGGGCTAGATTCTGACATAATTTTTATTAAATCCGTGCGACAGTTAACAGTTACTCAATAAAAAATTACAAAATCAAACAACAGCAGCAAGCTTGCAACAAGGAAGATACAAAAGTGAGATTCAATTAGTTTTTCTACAAAAAAACACCCATTTCAAGTTAGTTTTTTTCATTCGTGTAAATTGAGTTTGTCCCTTACATTACGCGCCTAGACTATTCACAGATCAAACCTTCAACCTTAAGTACGCTAACTGGAGATCGCTCTCATGCAAGGCTTAGAACTCGCAATTTTTATGCAATTCTTCCTTGGGCTTGTTGCTGCCGTAAACCCAATCGGCATCATGCCTGTTTTTGTTTCTCTTACTGCTCATATGCCGCCAGAAGAGAGGAACAGGACAGCCTTACAAGCAAACATTGCTGTTGCCGTGATCCTCATTGTCTCTCTTGTTGCGGGGCAAATGCTGCTTGATATGTTTAGTATCTCGCTGGACTCATTTCGTGTTGCAGGTGGTTTACTATTACTGAGCATCGCATTTTCGATGATGAGCGGTAAGCTCGGTGAAGATAAGCAGAACAAACAAGAAAAATCTGAATACATCAGCAAAGAGCAAATCGGTGTTGTTCCACTTGCTATGCCGCTAATGGCAGGTCCGGGTGCAATCAGCTCGACCATTGTTTACGGGTCTCGCTACCCTGCTGCTATTGATACGGTAGGAATCGGCATTAGCATCATCGCATTCGCAACATGCTCTTGGCTTTTGTTCCGTTCAGCACCAGTTATCGTTCGTTTCCTAGGTCAAACGGGTATCAACGTGATCACTCGTATCATGGGTTTGATTCTTGGCGCATTGGGCATCGAGTTCATCGCCAATGGCTTACGTAATTTGTTCCCAGGTTTGGCATAACGTTTAACGGCATTTCGGTTGCTCTATAAAGGGCAACAATATTGAAATATAGATGAGGCGAGTAAAGCAATTGGGCTTTCACTCGCCTCGTTATTATGAAGCTAGTATAATGACTGTTAATGCATTTAACAGAAGATGAATCTCTCCTTATGTCACGCAAGCCACTCAAGCATCATTTGTACGTCATTATCTTTGGTACTCACACGCCTGCCGGACGTGCATTTGATATCTCTCTGATCGTTGCAATCTTGGCTTCGCTGTTAGTTCTAATCTTAGAGTCCATTCCTAATGTAATGAGCGAATGGTCACAACAGTTGCGTTATATCGAATACACCTTTACTGCACTCTTCACTCTTGAGTATTTGTTGAGGCTTTATTGCTCTCCAAAGCCAAAATCTTACGCTACTAGCTTTTATGGTGTCGTTGACCTATTAGCGATTCTTCCAACCTACTTAGCGATCATCTTCCCTGGCGCTTCGTTTATGGGTGTGGTGAGGCTGCTTCGTGTGATGCGTATCTTCCGAATCCTAAAACTGGTTCGCTACCTGCAAGATTCCAATATTCTGTTGCGCTCACTGTTAATGGCAAGACGAAAGATACTGATCTTCTTCAGCACCGTTGGGATCTTAGTCGTTATCTTTGGTGCTCTGATCTTTGTTATTGAAGGACCAGAAAATGGCTTCACTAGTATTCCTCACAGCATCTATTGGGCAATCGTGACCATCACGACAGTGGGATATGGTGACATGGTGCCGCAGACCGCGCTTGGCAAAGCCATAGCATCACTGACCATGCTATTGGGTTACTCAATTTTGGCGGTGCCGACAGGGATTATTACTGCAGAACTCAGTAATGAAATGAACTCACACAAAGAGTTGGTTAAGTGTCCTAACTGCAACCGAGCGGGTCATGATTCTGACGCCATGTATTGCAAACACTGTGCAAGCGAATTGGCAGATCCAGACAAGCGTGTCATCACCAACAAGATCGAATAAAACCAAAAAAGAGCTCCTAAGAGCTCTTTTTGTTTTCTTAACTATCTAACAGCCATCCGTGAAAACTTCCACTTGGTAGTCATCATTTGCTTCCATCGCAGCCGTGTATTTCACATAGCATTGGGTCTTCTCGATAGCGGTATTGAAGTCATTGGGAAGAACGTCCGACAAATATTCCGATCGGGTAATCAGCCACAAATCAGGGTCGCCAACAGACCCATTATTATGTGCAGCCCAAGTCCACTCTTTCGTTAAATCATGGTACCCAGAATCAATCGCCAAAAAGTTTTCCATTCCCCCTTTTTCAACAGCAGGGTAGCCAAACTGTACGCTTCCGTAGTTTGGTACGAGGTAACGTTCTTGGTCTTCCATTCCTGCCACAGCTGCTTTTTCGAATGCTAAATCCACTGCGGTATGGACTGATGCCCCTAACCCTTCCATAACCGAAGCCCTAGCATCATGTTGTATGTTTAAAAACCTAGGTGCTGCAACAACCGCTAAAACACCAATAATGACGATAACAACAATCAACTCGATAAGAGTAAAACCTTTAAGGTTTGCTTTCATTTTCTAGCTCCAACTGTAAGACGCACGAAGGGTAAGGTTTTAAAGTCAGGCTTCTGTCATCAGAAACAAAAAAAGCGCCCTAAGGCGCTTCTTCGTTAATTATTCTCAAAAATGAGGCAGTTACGCTTTCTCAGCAAGGATAATGCGCAGAGTACGACGTAGTGGTTCTGCAGCACCCCAAAGCAGTTGGTCACCAACCGTGAATGCGTTTAGGAAGTCGTTGCCCATCGACATCTTGCGCAGACGACCGACTGGTACAGACATAGTGCCTGTTACTTTCGCTGGTGTTAGCTCCTGTGCTGTGATGTCGCGGTCATTAGGAATCACTTTAACCCAATCATTGTGCGTCGCGATGATCTCTTCGATCTCGTCCATTGGCACGTCTTGCTTGAGCTTAATCGTTAGCGCTTGAGCGTGACAACGCATTGCACCGATACGTACACAGGTACCATCGATAGGAATCGGTTGACCGTCTAGACCAAGAATCTTGTTCGCTTCAACACCCGCTTTCCACTCTTCTTTGCTCTGACCGTTTTCACGCTTCACATCGATCCAAGGAATCAGTGAGCCCGCAAGTGGAGCACCAAATTGGTCTGTTGGGAATGAAGATGAACGAATCGTATCAGCCACTTTCTTATCGATATCAAGAATTGAACTTGAAGGGTTCGCTAACTCAGAACTTACGCTGTCGTTGATCACACCCATTTGTGAGATCAGCTCACGCATGTTCTTAGCACCCGCACCAGAAGCTGCTTGGTAAGTCATGGCACTCATCCACTCAACCATGCCTTTCTCGTACAGGCCACCTAGAGCCATAAGCATTAAGCTCACAGTACAGTTACCGCCAACGAAAGTGTTGGTGCCACTGTGAATGCCTTGCTGAATTTGAGCCAAGTTAACAGGATCAAGAGTGATGATTGAATCAGCGTCCATACGCAGAGTAGAAGCTGCATCAATCCAGTAACCTTTCCAACCTGCTTGACGCAGTGCTGGGTATACTTTTGATGTGTAATCGCCGCCTTGACAAGTAATCACAGCATCAAGCTGTTTTAGGCTATCAATATCAAAAGCGTCTTGAAGTAGACCCGCATCTTTACCACCTAGAACAGGGGCAGGAATACCAATCTGAGATGTGCTGTAATAAACAGGCTCAATCAAGTCGAAGTCTTTCTCTTCAACCATACGTTGCATCAGTACAGAACCCACCATACCGCGCCAACCAACTAGACCTACTCTCATCGCTCACTCTCCATGTATAAATTAAAAATTGCTCTCCCCCATCTATAAGTTTTTCAGAAACAGAACTCAAGTGCTTTTTGTCAAAAAGTGTAACTTTTTCGTTTCTTTTAAGTGAACGTAATGAATCGTGCAGTTATCTCTGTATCGACATTCCATCTCCACCTCATTGATTAAGCGTCCATTATCGTCAAATTCAAACATTTACATCGCCAAAACCGGTTCAATCGACGCTCATCACAAACAGTAAATCCCTCTTTCAAACCAAGGTTAATCAGAATTTTATTTTACAAAACGAAAACAACGTGCGACAGATTTCAACATGTAACAATCATGAATTTAACAAAATTTTAGATTATGAAACCACAATTGATTGAGTTAACAGTCAAATATCACAACTTGGGCGTATTTTTTCGATATAATAAACTAATTACTGTAGTGTCCGTTTTGTACCACACACTATAACGAAGCACTATAAATGCTCGAAATCACAAGAGGCTTTTATGAAGCAGAGTAAAACTCGCCTACCGAACCTATTGCAGGTATTCATCGCGTTAGGACTATTTCTATCCCTTGCTTTTTCCTTTACAGCAAAGCTTGACCTTCCAATTCAACTTGCCTTGTATATTGGCTGGTTCATTATCATGGTTCTTGGTATTCGTCTTGGACACCAATACAAAGACTTAGAAAAAGCAGCACTCAAAGGAATATCCAATGGCTTAGGCGCGGTTTTAATACTTTTAGCCGTTGGCGCTCTTGTTGGTACTTGGATCTCAGGCGGGATCGTACCTACTATCATTTACTATGGTCTGAAAGCTATCCACCCTTCTATCTTCCTTTTAGCGACCATGATCATCTGTTCTCTAACCGCATTGGCAACTGGTACTTCTTGGGGCGCTGCGGGTACAGCAGGTATCGCAATGATGGGTATCGGCCAAGGTCTCGGTGTTCCAGCGCCGATTACTGCGGGTGCAGTGCTGTCAGGCTGTTACTTCGGTGACAAGATGTCTCCGCTTTCTGATTCAGTGATTCTGGCTTCTTCAATGTCTGGTGTTGAAGTGGTTGAACACATCAAGGGCATGTTGCCAGTTGCGTTAATCAGCTACGTGATTACAGGCATCATGTTTACTGCGTTTGGTTTCCACTACGCGGGCAACGTTGACATGAGCCAAGTAGACTCTGTAATCAAAGCGATGGAAGTTCAGTTCTACATCACCCCTTATTCATTCGTTCCAGTACTTATCGTGCTTGGTCTGTTGGCTTTCCGTATGCCTTCCTTCCCGGTCATCAGCTTTGGTTCTTTGCTGGGTATTATCTGGGCAGTCATGATCCAAGATATCGACTTCCTAACGGCATTCAACACTGCTTGGGCACCGTTCTCAATCTCATCTGGCGTAGAGTTTATTGATTCGATTCTTAACCGTGGCGGCATGTCTTCCATGCTTGGTTCGGTTGCGGTTATCGTATTTGGTCTAGGTTTCGGTGGCTTACTGGATAAAGTGGGCGTACTAGAGACAATCGCTAAAGTGTTTGAGCGCCGCGTAAACAGCGCAGGCTCACTAGCGACTAGCACCATTGGCACGGCTTTCATGGGTAACGTATTCGGTTCTGCAATGTACGTATCGTTAATCCTTACGCCAAAAATCTGTGCGAAAAACTACGACCGTTTAGGCTACAAACGTAAGAACCTATCGCGTAATGCTGAGTTTGGTGGCACGTTAACGTCGGGTATGGTTCCGTGGAGTGATAACGGCATCTACATGGCGAGTATTCTTGGCGTTGCGACGCTGTCTTACGCGCCGTTCATGTGGTTAAGCTTCATCTGTATCATTGTAACTATCGTGACGTCTTATATGGGTTGGTTCGTTGATAAGTGTGAACCAACAGCACCAGCGTTTGAAGCTGAAGAAGCGACAGAGCTAAGCAAGCAACAAGCTTAAGTTCATGGGCTAACACTTTCGAACGTAACTCAAAACGTTAATGGTAGAAATGCAAAAAGAGCGCCCTAGAGCGCTCTTTTTTATCGGTTTTTTACTTGTTTGCGGTTCGCTTACCCAACCAGTAACCGATGCCTAACGGTGCGAAGAACACCACCAAGATAAACAGAATAAAGTAAATAATCACACCCTTGATTAGCTCCATCAGCTTATCAATCGCAAGCACAACCACTTCTTGAGAGACACGGTCTAAATCTTGAGTGAACAGCTCTCTTTCTGATGTCACAATACCTGCAATCTCGAGACGCTCTTTCTCAATCATCTGAACTAACGCTTCTCTCTCACGCGTAACCATCTTTTCCAGAGCGACACGTTCATCGCTCAGCATCGCCAATTTTTGGTCTGTTTTATCGCTGAGGTCGTTGAGCAATGGCTGCATTTCTGCCGACATAATAGAGGCTAGTGTTTGCATGTATTCAGGGTTATTTTCAATAAAGTCCTGCATGCTAGCTGAGGTTTGGCGAAGGCTTTCTAGTGTCATAGACAAATCTTCACCCGTGAGTGAGCTATTCATCGCCACCAATTCGGCTTTCCAAGACATCAGTTTTGGCGTTTGGTCCGCCATTAGGCTTAAGCGGTCTGATGCATCGCTCATGGCTTCTGGCATGGTACCTAGGCTCTGAACGATCTGTGATTCATCTTTACCAAGGTAAGCTAGCCATTCTCGATAAGCAGGCGTACTTCTGAAGGTAAGATCTTTAAAAGGATTGTTCGCGGCAAACTCTGCAACGAATGCTTTGCTCTTTTTGAAATCACTTGAGCTCAATACGCCCTTTGCTAGCTTTTCAGCTTCTTGATCAAGAAAACGCGCTGTTTCTACAGCATCATCGGTCACGAACAAATCAGCACCGTCACCTTGTGCGTAAAACTGATTCATTTGAGCAGTGAACACCCATGAGTCAATTAAAGCTGACATAGGAGAAGTTTGATAAGCCGCTTGCTGTAAGCCTTGCTCTGCGTGGATCTTCCAAAGCAACACATAAGATTGATGTAAGGTGTCATCAGCCGGGTAAGATTGCGCGATTACGTCCGCCGAGTCTTCTACTCTTGTAAAAAACATCTTGGCGTATTCACGCGTCATGAGGCGAGCATTCAGCTCTTGTTGAGTGAGAGGCGTCGTCTGACTATCTAACTTAACTTCTAAGAGAGAACAACCACTTAGCACAATGCTAAGCACCAACACCATCCAACTTCGACTCGAAACTCGTAACATATAAACCTCTGACAAAGACTAAGGGCGCGGATTGTATGAGCACTTCGTCAGAGTATTGTCAAAATTTCCACAAAAGTTAACGTTGATTATCTAAATATTCATAAGCAGAATCCACCGAGGCTTTTATTGCCTGCTCGAGCTCTGTTAAATCATGCTCACTGATGGCTCTTGATTGCTTCATTGTCATTTCAATACTTGCGGCAATAATCGCTAATCGAGACGCTTTAATGCTACCAGCTACACCTTTTAAACTATGTACAATGCGAGCTGCGGAGGTTTCATCTTTGATCAGCAAAGACTTAAATTTCTTATAGTCACCTGCGTGATCTTGTACAAAGACGCCAAGCAACAATTCGACAGACTCAGCATCACCATCGAGCGTCTCCAACATGTCTTCAATATCAATCGCAGGCTTAGAGTCCGTCACACTGGCTATGTGTTTCTCCGACATTGGCTCGCCTATCGTACCAGGTTGACTTGCAGGGCTCATATTTTGTTGAGGTTGATATTCTGGTTGCTGATTCAATACGGTTTCAGGTACCTCAGGCTCTTTCTCAAACCGGTTAGTTGCCGAGGGAGTCGAATCAACGCTACTTTCTGAAAACAATTCATCTTCCTTATCGGAAAGATTAACAACCTTTTCTTTGCTAAGTTCAGGGGCTATACCCTGTTCTGCTTTGGGCTGCAGAGCCGCTTTTCTCACACTAACACTCCACACAACCAAAGTGCTCATCGCCACTAAGCTCAAGCCTAACATCACAAGTAAAAGGTTAAACTGACGCTCATGAAACTCAGCTTCAAGTTTAATGATCTGCTCATTCACTGAGTTTTTCTTAATCTTATCGACCAAATAATTGAGCTGGGCGTAATCACTCAACAATGCTGAAGCATCAGCCAATAGCTGTTGAAGTGCGTCTTGCTCTTTGGTTTTTAATGAATAAGATTTTTCTAGAATAGAATCGAAGGCACGATAAGTGGCAGACGAACTTTGACTGTCAGAATACATCGCTTCAAAGACCACTACGCCGAATTCGTTTAGGAGTGGTTTTAACTTAGGGGAAAGCTCTTTATCCGCACGCAAGATCTTAATGTTATCAACGATGTCTTGAACTTGGCTTTCGATCGGGATGAACTCATCGAACTTTTCTAGGAACTGATCGGCTACGTACAACAGTTGGTTCACATCAGGGCGAAACAAAGCGTGTTGAAAATCAGATTCAATCTGCAGTCGGATTGAATAAACCAACTGAGCATCGAGTGCTAGATCATTGATACGAGAGACTCGAAGCGGTTCTGAGAAATAAAGTGATTGCCTCAACTCGTTGACTCGAATACCGAGCTCTTCGATTTGAGCAAGAGAATTGGTGTAGGAACGGCTTAAATTAAGAAGAGCCAATGAAGGAAGTAGCCACAGAGCCAAGAGCACAACCAAGAAGGTGGCTGGTTTTTTAAAGCGTTTGGGCTTTGCTACTGATTGTTCCATCTATATTCCTTGTGCGTGTTAACTTGAAGCCATGACAGTAGCTAAAAGATTAAGCACAAAATAAGCGACAACATCCTGCAGCCGCTTTTATCCGTTAACTTCCGACTATGACTTATTGCGAGTCAATTGGTCACGTAAGTTCGGTGGTGTGCCTTTAATCGTTAGCGTGTCTGTCTCCGGATCGTAAAAGATACGTTCGCCTAGAAGCAGACTATCAAAACTAACATTCAAACCGCCACCAGCACCAACAAATTTTGTTAGTTTACGCATAGTTGCACGATCGGCTGGGAAGCTGTCTTCTAACTCGTAACCTTGCTCACTAGTATAGTCAAAGAAACTTGTGCCATCTGTGCTTGCTGGTAACTCTCCAGAAAGTTCACGAACTTGCACTTCATCGCCCGCTTTAAGCTGCTCGTTACAGTAATCCGCAACCTGCTTTTTGTAGCTGATCGCTTCTTCTTTTTCTAATTTAGAGTCAGAAACGAAATCTTCTACCGCTTGCATCAGTACTTGGTTTTGCTGTTTCGCATCCAGACCCACTTCAGCTTGTAAGAAATCTAAGAAGAAATCCGCGACTTTACGGCCAACACGTCCTTTAATGTAAGTTAAATAACGGTTTGACTCTTTATCAGTCTCATAAGTAGAAAGGTCTAGGCGAGCCGCAATATCCATTTTTGAGATATCAAGGTAATCCGTCGCACTAATATCTAGCCCTTCAGTTACCTTTAGGCTTTGGTTTGAAGGCAGCAAACCAATGAATAGATAATCTGTTGCAAGTGACTGATATTCAGCCATTACCAAGATACCTTCGTCAGCAAATGGGTATTTTGAAAGCTCATCTTTTAGACGTTGCGCACTCTTTTGAGAAAAATCGTAAAAGTTTGTCTCACCAGCACGAAGTTGGTGCAACCACTGCTGAAATTCGCTGTCAGATTTGAAAGAACCAAACCCTTTGCCTGCTTTTGAGTTAAAAACACGGTGAAGTTCAGCAACCAGACTTTCAGATGAAGCATCGTTTTCTAGAGATTCAGCACGATAGTTAACAATCAGTTCATCCTGATCGTTCTTGCTCAGCTGGTGTAAAATTACGTTGGAAAGGTGAAGGCTCATAGTGAAAATATTACCGTTCAGGTTTCAGTTGTCGTGCATAGTAGGTTATCATAAGCCGCTTTTACTATCATTATTAGAGTCCTTATGCCGATTATATCTAAATACACAGATGATCAAGTTGAAAAAATCCTAGCTGAAGTGGGTGCTGTACTATCTAAGCACAAAGCTTCACCAGAACTTTCACTGATGATCGCTGGAAATATCGCAACCAATGTCTTAAATCAGAATGTTGCTGCTTCACAACGCAAAGGAATTGCTGAAAAATTTGCCGAGGCTTTAATTTCTTCTCTTGAAGATAAAAAGTCTCACTAAATTTGATTGACGGATAAAAGAATTATAAATGGTAGACAGCGCAAACTCATATAGCGATCGTGTATCTCGACTGGTTGGTTGGGGTCACTGGTTTGCATTTTTCAACATCATTGCTGCGATGTTGATTGGTACTCGTTATATTACTCAATCTGCTTGGCCAGAAACCTTGCTAGGTCAATTCTATTTGGCTGCATCGTGGGTTGGTCATTTTGGCTTTTTAGTGTTCGCGCTCTATCTATTAGTGCTGTTCCCGCTCACTTTTATTCTTCCGTCGAGGAAGTTATTACGTTTGGTTGCGGTTTGTTTTGCGACCATAGGTTTAACTGTCCTACTGATTGATACCCAAACGTATCAAAATATAAACCTCCACCTGACGCCTGTTGTGTGGGAGGTTTTATTCAGTGGAGAGGAATCTGCATTCACGTCTGATTTGCAGCACCTCTTCATTGTTATGCCGCTCATCTTCTTGCTACAGCTTGGCTTATCTGAATGGGTTTGGCGTAAGCAGCGTAAACTGTCTCATAAACACATTGGCCGTCCAATTACTGCCGTATTCTTCTTGTGTTTCATCAGCAGCCACCTGACCTACATGTGGGCTGATGCGTATTTCTATAACCCAATTACTAGCCAGAAAGCGAACTTCCCACTGTCTTATCCAATGACAGCGAAAAGCTTTATGGAAAAACATGGTCTATTAGACCGTGAAGAATATCTAGAACGTTTGGAAGCGAACAAAGGCAATGTAAACCTCGTTAGCTACCCACTAGAAGAAATTCAGTACAACCGTCGTAGTGATGATCTGAACATCCTGATGGTGAGTGTGAACAACCTTCGCTCTGACGCACTGAACAAAACATCAATGCCTAGCAGCTATGCATTCGCACAACAGTCGATCAACTTCACCAACCACTACAGTTCTAGTAACGACATGTTTGGTATTTTCGGTTTGTTCTATGGTCTTCCGAGCAGCTACGCGAGCAGCATCGAAGCCCAAGGCTCTAGCGCGGTATTACTCGATGTTTTAGATAATCACAAGTACAAGTTTGCTGCGTTCAGTGGCGACAACTTTAGCGATACTCTTTACTCGGATATCATCTTCCGAGGCCGTGATGTGATGCCAGAACAGGCAACGTATGATGACCAGAGTGCAATACAAGCTTGGTCTGACTGGATTCAATCACCGCAAGCGAAGCGCCCTTGGTTTAACTTTATTGAACTGACCACACTGGATAACTTCGCCAGCTACGATTCAAGCTCTGAATCAAACTCAACGTTAACCACAGCGGAACGGTTTACTGCAGACTATCAAAAATCAGCTCAAGCCGCCGATGCTCAGCTAGCAACAATCTATGCGGAGCTAGAGCGCTTAGATCTAACCGACAACACGGTTGTAATCATTACCTCTAACCACGGTACTGAGTTTAACGAAACCAAAACGAATAGCTGGGGTGCAAACTCCAACTACAGTCGTTATCAGTTACAAGTACCACTGTTTATCAGCTGGCCTGGTAAGTCTGCTTCTGAGTACACTCACCGTTCTAGTCATCTAGACGTATCAGTAACTCTGATGCAAGAGCTATTGGGTGTATCTTCAAGCCCGACTGATTTCAGTAGTGGTCGCAGCCTGTTTAATGAGCGTAAGAGAAAGTGGATTCTCGCGGGTGACTCTCGTGAACTTGCTCTGATTACTGACAAGCAAACTACTGTGTTAGATAAATTTGGTAACTACAAACTGTACGATCAGAATTACAAGCGCCTGAAAAACGTAAGCCCTCGCTTACCGGTGTTGATGCAAGGCCTCACTGAGCTACAGCGTTTCTACACAAAAAATGATTAAATGATCACCAAAAATAAAAGGGAAGCCAGTGGCTTCCCTTTTTTATTGCCGTTAATGACTAGAAAACAAGCAACAGAACAAAATTATGAAAATTAGGGGTTTACAAGGTCCTCTGCCCCTTATATTATTCACGCCACTGGAGGGATGGCTGAGTGGTC
>NZ_VFEB01000047.1:0-6455 GCF_007858795.1 Vibrio sp. T20 | reverse complement strand
TATCTCGTATCTCGTATCTCGTATCTCGTATCTCGTATCTCGTATCTCGTATCTCGTATCTCGTATCTCGTATCTCGTATCTCGTATCTCGTATCTCGTAGAAGCATAAAAAAGCCCCGACACGAATGTCGAGGCTAAAGTATATTTATCTATGTTCTAGCAGAATATCTGCTGCGCGCTACTCTTCGTTGTTTTCAGCAAACTTGGATGGAGACATGCCAAAGTGGTGTTTAAACCTTTGACTGAAGTAAGACGGGTCATTGAAGCCCGAGTCAAACGCGACATCTGAGATCTTCTCCCCAGCAAGTAATCGTTCGCAAGCATGCTCTAGGCGCACTTCATTCAAATGCTCTTTAAAGGTCTTGTTATAAGCCAATTTAAAGCGTCTCTGAAGACTTCTCTCCGACATGAACAAGCACTTAGCAACTGATGCAGTACTAAATTCTGCATCAGCGTAGTGTTCACTCACAAGCTGCGACACCTTATTTTTCCACTCTTGTTCAGCACTAAGCCTTTGTTGCTCTTGCGTCGAGCTAGCAAGCTTAATAGTTTCAATCTGCTCGATTGTGCAGGCTTCAAGATTGTCGAACACTTGATATTCAATCGGCCACGAAAGCTGAACCTTATTTTGAGAGTCAGAAACAAAGGCGTTCAACTCCCCACCGCTCTGATTCATCAATAGAGGTAATTTCTCGATGTTTAGATCAGTCGATTTACCAGTGTTGTCGCTCATACTTGAAACTAATTTAGGAAAAGGCGTCCCATGATCTCGAATCGTAACTACAAGGTGTTCTTTCACTTCTTCAACCAGAACCACCATACTTTGTGACTTAAAGTTTCTCTTGATGATGCTCGCGACTAAACTGTTAAAAATAATATCGAGATTAAAATACGGCAAGCTTACATATCGTTGTTTTGTTTCGACTTTAATATCCAGTTCAATGCCAGCTTTGGCTAAATCATCCTGCCAAGCTTTGAGTACCGCTTCTAAGATTAAAATTATATCGTAATAAACCGGCCCCTCTCCTTGAGGGCTATTACTCAATTGAGCCAAACCATTTTTCAACGTTAAGATTGGAGACTTCCCTTGTTCATCATTCCAATTGGGGAGCATCGCAGCAATATGATTAACTTCAGAAGAAAGTTCATTTGCAGTGTGAGACACAAGTGCATTCTTAACCGATAGCTGCTTTTTAAGCTGTTGATTGGTCGCAAGTAGTATCCGACTTTGGTGCCTCAACTGGTCCGTCTTCAATGCAACTTGCGCTTTTAAGTGCCTGTTGGCAAAAGTGACATAACGCGAACGCCAAAAGACCAAGATAGTCACGACACCAATCAGTAGTATCAGAGAACTTGCTGCAGCCCAATTAGTGAGATACCAAGGCTCCGCAATCGAAAAGCTTTGGCTCGTTGACACGAAGCGATAATGGGAGTCTTTAACCGGCTTAACCTCAAGCGTGTAATCCCCTGGAAGCAAGTGATCGAGTGTTAATAGACCCCCTTCAAACTCACTCCAATGCTCATTGTCGTTCAGCCGGTACTCCATCGCAGGCGCGAACGTCGCTGGTAAGATGCCCAGCTTAAATCCTATCGATGAACCATAAGGAATCTCACTCAAATCTGCCGTTTTCCCACCAAGTGATACAGTATGTTGATCGACACTTATCTTACTCAGCAAAGCACGACTATGAGGTGTTGTTGATACCAGTAACTCGTTAGACAACGCACTGACTACACCATACTTTGAGCCGAAAATAAGCCTCGAAGATTGGCTCTCTTCATTGTAAAACAGAGCACATGCACCTGCCGCAAGTTCATTGGTGATCAAGCCAAATGGTGAACCTATATGTTTATGCAGCTGCCCATCCAATCCGTAATAACTGATACCTTTTGAGGAACCTAACCACACACCATTGTCATCACTTACCAGGCAGTTCGGGCTGATATTGTCTTCAACAAGCGGGATCTCTTGAATCGCGGAGCCGTCAAAAGGGATTCGATACACACCATAACTACTCGCAAACCATTGAGATCCATCTTTCGCTTTTTCAATATCGACGACTTTACCAAAACGTTCGCTTGAGCGACTAAAACTAATTCGCTTATCAATAAACGAATAGAAACCGTGGTCTGTTCCTATGTAAATACGACCTTGTAAGCCTATATTGAGATCGGTGATCTTCGCAGGCAAAAACTTGTCGACTAACCAGTCAGTACCGTATCCCGTCAACTTCATGGCTTCGATTGATAACGAATAGAGGCTCTGCCCTGAGGTCATCCAAAGAACGTTATCAGCCTGAAGCGCAAAATTCTCAACATGCACCCCCTCAATCGGTCTAGGTAAGTCGAGAATTTCAGGTTCTAACGTATTAGTATTAAAACTAATAATGCCTTCTTCAGTAGCCAACCAAATTGAAGTGCCAAAGATCTCAAAATCCTTAACAGGGTTGGAGTAAACGCGGATTGGGTTATCTTCACTTTGAGAGTCAACTAAATAGAGACCCATTGAGGATGCAACCCAAGATAACTGTTCATTGACAGGCAGTACTTTGTTGATCACCACACTACTCGAATGCATGCCCATCCCCGTTAATGGCGTTCTCGAGAAAGTCTTGCTGAACAGTGAGAAATATCGGATACCGTTGTTTGTCGCGATCCACATCCCACCAGCATGGTCGTTGATCAACGAGTATATTTTCTCTCCCGGTAACGAGAAGTCTTGATTAGAGGCTTGTTCAAATCGAGTAATTTGGCCCGTAATAAAGTTGTAGCTAATAAGACCATGCTCTGTGCCGATCCAATACTGATCCGAAGTTTCAGTAAGCGAAAGAACATGTGACCCTCTGACGATAGTCTCTTTATCTGGATTCGCGAGATCGACAATCACAGCGCCATTTAAAGTGCCAATAACTAACTCACGTCGAGCCTTCGAAAAATAAACGGTCTCTATATGATTTTTGTCTGATGCACTGACATGAGTAAATTCTTGATTATCTGAAAGATAAACGCCTGAACTGGTCGCCAATACCCACTTTGACAAAACCCACTCAGCGTCATTTATCGCAATGTCACTGCTATTGTTGTAACGGTACAGTTTGAGTAAAGAGTAGGTGTTGAACTCTAAAGATTGAGTATTATAGGTATAAAAATTACTGCCATCGGTCACCCAAATATAATCACCGGATGCGCCAATATTCGCAATCTCAGCACCGGGACTTAAACTAAACGCCAATTCGTTGCCAATACCAGGGTTATGTCGGTACACCTCATTATCGAAAAAGGTCCAAAACTCATCGTTAAGAAATGCGACGCTTTCAGAAGAAAATTGCAGCAAGCTACCCTTGCGAGGGAATAGAGTTCGGCCATCGTAAAAGAGTATTTTTCCATGGACATCATGAACCCATAGCCCTCCTCCTGCACCTAGGTACAAATTTTTAGCCGCAAGAAAATTCCCTTGCGCTTGAACGGGCAAAGGATAGAAAACGGAAGGTGATGTATTTACCGCGATAGCGCTAAATGAAATGCTCATTAACATGAACATTCGGAAGACAATTCGATACAACTTCTGATCCTGAACAGCAACAACGAATGAAGTTTTGGTAGTCACAACATTTTATCATTGCTCAACCATAAACTGAGTTTTTTTGTGCTTATTATTATCTTTCCATTTTAGCGGAAATTAACCAAGGAGAAAGAAGGTTTGCCATTTGTTGAAAGGTTTTATCTTAGCGGTCACGAAAATGCCGCAAAAAGCGGCACTATTCATACAATATCGAGAGCAAAGTGCAGTAAAAAATACTTTCTACGAATTACTTTGCGTTTAAGCAGCTTGTGTAACTATCGGTAAGTTGCTGAAGAAAATCGAAATAACTTCCGGTCTTCACTTCAACATCAGAACCAACAGGGTCTAGCTGACCTTGCTTAGCGTTGCTTCCACGAGTCACAGATTCAATCACTGCAGGCGTAAACTGAGGCTCAGAAAACACACACTGAACATTTTCTTGTACGATCGTTTTCTTAATCGCAATCAGGCTTTTTGCTCCCGGTTTACGGTCTGGACTTACTGTGAAATGACCCAAATTATTCAGACCAAATTCTTCTTCGTAATAACCATATGCATCATGGAAAACGTAGTAACCTTTGTCTTTTATTGGCGCCAGTTGTTCGCGAATAGACTGCTTCTTCTCATCCAATGCAATCAAGAATGAATCTAGGTTCTCTTGATAAGCCATTGCGTTGCCTGGGTCAGTTTCAATTAACTTATCTGAAATGTATTTCGCAGCAACTTCGACCTGATCGATACCCAACCAAAAATGTGGATCGTGGCTGCCATGGTGGTGACCTTCATGCGCGTCATGGTCATGCTCTTCGTGTCCATAAGCGCGTAAGTTGATACCCGGAATAGAGCTGATCTCAATAACATTTTCATTCGAGCTCACGACCTTAGTTAAAAAGGCTTCTAAGTCGGGGCCAAACCAAACGACCATATCTGCACTATGAACTTTTTTGACATCTGATGGTTTGAGCGCATAATCGTGCGGCGAAGCATTACTGTTCATCAACACATCCGGTTCACTAACACCTTGCGTTAGCTCTGTCACAATCATTTGAATTGGTTTGAAACTTGTTAGAATAGTATTAGCACTTGCAACACTTGGCGCTAAAAGCAAAGTAGCAAGTATAAAAGATGAACGTGACATAATTCCTCGATAATAGAAAAGTAGCTTAGGCTTGAGGTAAATGTTACATTATAACATTAGCGAATTGCAAATGAGTTCTATTCATGGATAACTTAATCCAACTAGATTCTGTGAGCGTCGAATTTGACGGTCGAAAAGTTCTAGACAACATCTCTCTAAATTTAGAGCGCGGCAGGATCACCACCCTGATTGGGCCAAACGGTGCAGGAAAGTCGACATTAGTAAAAGTAGTACTGGGTTTACAAACCAAATTTTCAGGCACAATAACAAAAGCTAAAAAACTGAAAATTGGCTATGTTCCACAAAAATTAAAGCTCAACGATTCACTACCGCTCAATGTAGATCGTTTTCTAAAGCTCACTGGTAAGTTCAGTCAGCAAGAGATCCTTGAAGCATTGAAGCTCGTGGGTGCTGAACATCTGCAAAAGAGCAACATGCACCAGCTGTCTGGTGGTGAAAACCAACGCGTACTGATTGCCCGTTCATTACTAAGAAGACCTGACCTACTGGTTCTTGATGAACCGGCTCAAGGCGTTGACGTGCAAGGGCAAATAGACCTTTATGATCTCATTGACACCATTCGTCACCGCTTTGGTTGTGCGGTGTTTATGGTTTCACATGATCTGCATCTGGTGATGGCCAAAACAGACGATGTTATCTGTTTGCATCATCATATCTGTTGCTCAGGTGCACCTGCAGACATCAAACATCATCCCTCGTATATTGCGCTCTTCGGTACCGCGACTCAAGAGACACTAGCGTTTTATCATCACCAACATGAACATCACCATCATGATCTTGCAGGCCAACCAGTAAAAGGTGGTGCTCATGAGTGTTCAAATCATAAACACGGACATCACTAATGCTTGAGTTTCTTCTTCCCTCTATTTTAGCTGGCTTGGGCATTGCTCTTATCGCGGGGCCATTAGGCTCTTTTGTAGTTTGGCGCAAGATGGCCTACTTTGGCGATACGCTTGCTCATGCCTCTTTGATGGGCTTAGCGCTTGGCTTTCTGTTTAACATCAACTTGTATTTCGCACTGCTGATTTGTTGTTTGATGCTGGCCGTGTTACTCGTGACATTGCAAAAACAAAAGCTAGTCGCGACCGATACCCTACTCGGTATTTTGGCACACAGTGCACTGTCTTTGGGTCTTGTAGCCGTTAGCTTCTTGGACAATGTTCGTGTCGACCTAATGAGCTATTTATTTGGCGACTTACTTGCAGTATCACCGACTGATTTGGTATTCATCTATGCGGGTGCGGCTGTGATTGGATTAGTGCTTGCTATCTTTTGGCGACCGCTACTTTCAACGACGGTTAATGAAGATCTAGCAGCGGTTGACGGCATCAACATTGATTTAATGCGTCTGATTTTGATGCTGCTTGTCGGTATCGTGATTGCTGTCGGTATGAAATTTGTGGGTGCGTTAATCATGACATCGCTACTGATTATTCCTGCAGCAACGGCAAGGAAGTTCTCGAGCACACCTGAGCAGATGGCCTTCCTTGCATCAGTTATTGGCTCTATTGCAGTATTCGGTGGATTAAGCTTATCTTGGTTCTATGACACACCTGCTGGCCCTTCTGTGGTTATCAGTGCCGCTGCGATGTTTATGCTATCTCAAATGCTGAAGACCCGAGCGTAATCATACGATTCGTATCTCGTATCTCGTATCTCGTATCTCGTATCTCGTATCTCGTATCTCGTATCTCGTATCTCGTAGAAGCATAAAAAAGCCCCGACACGAATGTC
>NZ_VFEB01000147.1:0-348 GCF_007858795.1 Vibrio sp. T20 | reverse complement strand
ATAGACGCTTGCCGCATCAATCGTCCCTTGAAACAACGCCTCAAACTCAATTAATCGGTGTTGGTTATCTAGCAACATGACGGCGAACACTTCGCGTTCACTGCCGCCTATCTTAAATCGCAAATAGTCTCGGGTAGCTTGTGGATTGGTAAATACATCTCCTCGTACATAACGATCTTCTAATATCTCTGCTGCCTTTTCTAGAACGCGATGTTCATGCTCTTGCTGTGAGAGTAGTGGTGGTGAAAGTGTTCTCATTTTGGTTCTCCTTTAATCAGGCTTAAGGTCATTCACTTTAATGACATATACCTCAAAAAGGTTTGAATCAGAGTCAGCCTAACCAGCCTC
>NZ_VFEB01000238.1:0-279 GCF_007858795.1 Vibrio sp. T20 | reverse complement strand
TAGCTCAGTCGGTAGAGCAGCGGATTGAAAATCCGCGTGTCGGTGGTTCGATTCCGCCTCGAGGCACCATTATTTGGTACTTAACAAATAATGGTCTTTATAGACCTGATGTTGAGACAAGTAATTCCCCTTTAGTTCAGTTGGTAGAACGGCGGACTGTTAATCCGTATGTCGCAAGTTCAAGTCTTGCAAGGGGAGCCATTTTTAAAGAACTTCATTTTATATGAGGTTTTAGTTGAAGAGTTTAACTCTTTAAGCAAAGAATTTAGTGTGCCGACT
>NZ_VFEB01000229.1:0-404 GCF_007858795.1 Vibrio sp. T20 | reverse complement strand
TCTGACAACGTGACGATCCCAGCGGGCGTGACAGCGATTACTGTGACCGTTCCGACTGCAGACGACAATGTCTATGAAGGCGATGAAACCTTCGGTCTGGTGGTGACAGAATCGAACGGCGTGACGTCTAACGGCACGGCGACAGGCGAAGCGACCATCACAGACGACGGTACAGGTACAGGCCCAGGAACCCCAGACAACGATAAGCCAGCATTATCGGTGACTGACGCGGGTGACGTGAACGAAGGGACAGATGCGGTCTTCACCGTGTCACTGTCGAATGAAACCGAAGCGCCAGTGGTGGTGAATCTAGCGCCAACGACGGACGGTAACTACACAGCAGAAGCCAACGACCTTGGTGACATGGTGGTGACTTACGTCGATGGAAATAACCAGACACAAAC
>NZ_VFEB01000104.1:0-1801 GCF_007858795.1 Vibrio sp. T20 | reverse complement strand
AATGCATTTTATAATCACCACGGACCACACTCATGGAGGACGGTCTGTACCCATTGGTGGTCCATAGAGCATCGGTTTGGTCTAAGGTTGCGTCATTCAATGTAAGCTCGATCAGTGCATCATCTGAATCTCGAATTGCATAAAGTTTATCTGCGTATAGAAATGGAACAGACAACAGTGACGTATCGTAACTAAAGTTGTGCTCTGTACCGTCTTGCTCTACCCACGTTAAGCTATCACCACTCCAAGGAACGGTGACAATATCACCTGTTGATAAAATGACGTTGTTTCGGAAGTAATCATCAAAGACTTTAGAAATGGTAAACGTACCATCAACAAGCTCTGCTTTATGCAGGCTGAGTTCATCACTGTGCCTTAAGTAAATACGTGTGCTGTCTCCGTTGTGGGAAAAGCGTGTATTGGTGACCCAAGCCTCATGTTCAGCTTCCACCTTCTTATAGATAGGAACGCCGCTCTCGACCAATGGATAAAGATCACCGGTATTCTTGTCCTGTATGAGGGTGTAATTGCCTTCATACACCACGTCATCCACGGTGACGGTGACATTGCTCATGTTGATTGCAGAGTAGGTGGTATTTAGGTCGACGATCATATCGATAGTCGGAGTCACAACGCTCTCAGTTTCATCGCCTTCAAAGCTAATCGAGCTTACCTCACCGTTTTCTGGGTTCTCATAAACGTAAGCACTTTGCCCGTCGTCTAAAGGCGTATTGAACGTAGCTGCTCTAGAATATGCACGATAGCCAGTTAGGTCATGACTACGAGGCTTAAAGGTTTGAAAACCATTATTAACAACACTCATGCTTGATATTGAGCGCGTTTGGTCGGCTGGTGGAGACGTTGGAGTATTACTATTGGAACCCCCTCCGCACGCTGTCAGAGCGAAAGCGATAGAGCTGACAAGAGTTGTCCTCAATAACATTGTATTTTTCATAATCCTTCCTTGTGTGGTTAGTTGAACATGTTGGTCTTGGTCTTGATCTTGAGTGTTGAGTTTTATTTAGAGGTAATGGCCTCAGATAGTAAAAACCCTTCAGGGTAGGTGAACTCGAACGTACTGACGTAGATGTCTTGAATTTGGTTGAGTGGGGCTGAGCAAATACGCTTTTTGAATTGGTAGATCAATTGAAGGCAATCATTCTCTAATACCAACCCAAGTGGACAAACGTATTGAAGCACTTGTTCGTTACGTAGATGGAGCCGAGCTTCGCGTTGGTGATAGATGGATAGACAAAGTTTGTCAAAAAGAGCCTCGTTATAATCATCTTTGTTACCAAGCCGTTTATGCCGAACATGAGTACGTGAGGTTTGGTGATGATTCGCTGACAGTAACGGAGCAAAACAGTCCTTAACACTTGAACGATAACTTTCAGGAAGCATCGATCTTAAGCTCTCAAAAGCGAGTTCAATAAGTAGAGACTCGCTAGGGCCAATAGCATATTGAGAATGAGCTCGTCGATGGTAGCTATAAGGGAGGCTTCTATCGTCTTTTTCCACATCTAGATAAGTCGTCAAGATGTTCAAGCAGCGTTGTACAGTGCGTTTAGAGCGTTCAATGCCCGTATTTGTTAGTCGTTGATGAACTTCGTTCGCCGTGATCTTTCGTTGAGTAGGGATGAGAGAGTAAACTTCAAATACCAACTCAATATGTTCGATGCGTTGCTTGTTGGGTTTAGAGGGCATGGGACCACCAAAATTGAAACGTGATCAATCGCCTCAACACTTTTGAGTGATGAGTTTAAGAATCAAGTTGATTAGGGATCGGCTGGTGGCCACACAG
>NZ_VFEB01000071.1:0-292 GCF_007858795.1 Vibrio sp. T20 | reverse complement strand
CGCCTCTGACTGCCAAGGCATCCACCGTGTACGCTTAGTCACTTAACCATACAACCCGAAAGGGTCTTAGCGTATGGCAACTAACCAAGGTTTTTGGTTGTCATCAAGAAGGGTTAATTCTTGATAACTGTTTGCCGGACTCAATGTGATTCAAACAAGTTTGAATCGAATACAAGACACTTGAATGTGTTTGTTGTGTTTATCTAATGAAAGATAAACATTGAGAACTTTTAAATTTGATTGAATTACTCGTAAGTAATCAATCAGTCAGCTTTCCAAATTGTTAAAGAGC
>NZ_VFEB01000199.1:0-16470 GCF_007858795.1 Vibrio sp. T20 | reverse complement strand
GGATAACGCTTGTTCCGAAAGCTTCTTTGCGCAATATAAGAAAGAGTGGATGAACAACTTAGATCGGCTTTCACGACAAGAAATGACGATGCAAAGTCGAATTTATATCGATACCTATTATAATCCAGTAAGAAGACATGGGACTCTAGGTGGAGTGAGTCCCATGGACTTTGAACTAATCAACTAAACCCCTGTGTCTACTTTTTAGGGGCCATATCACTTTTCGTATCTCGGTTACTCGCATCCCGCATCTGCTTTATCTAACCAACCAACTCTTCGGATTTTGAGCTTGGCTGTTTCTACGGATTTCAAAATACAGTGATGGGCGAGTTTGGCCGCCAGTGTCACCAGCAAGCGCAATCGCTTCACCCGCTTTAACCTTGTCACCTTCTTTCTTTAGTAGTGCTTGGTTAAAGCCATAGAGCGTCATATCACCTTTACCATGGTCGAGAAGAACCACTAAACCATAACCGCGCAGATACTCGGCAAATACCACCGTGCCTGAGTAAACCGATTTCACCTGCTGACCGTACTTGGCGTTGATCACCATGCCTTTCCAGTTGATTTGACCCGTTTGGCGAGAACCGTAGCTATGTAGAACTTTATCTTTGATCGGCCAAGGGAGCTTACCTTTGCGTTTTGCTAGGCCATCCATCGGGACTGCATTACGTCGTTCTCGAGCTGCTTTTTCTGCTTTCGCAATTTCGGCTTTCAGGCGAGTTTCATTGCGCTGAAGCTCTGCCAGGTAATTCTTGTCACCCGAGATGTTTTTCTTGATGCTACCAACTGTTTTCTTACGTTGTGTTTGGGTTTTGGCTAACGTATCGCGCTTGGTGGTTTGCTGTTTTAGCAGTGTTGCTATCTGTTCTTGCTCGAGTTGGCGCTGTTTATGGCTTTCTTCTAGTTCAAGTTGAGTTTGTTCAATCGTTTTGATTGTTGCAAAGCGGGCCTTAGCAAGGTGTTGGTAATAATGACTAATACGATCTTCTTCAACGCCAGTATTTAGGATGTGCGATGAGGCTTTAGCACGGCTTGTCATGTAGTAAGTTTGAATCAGTTGCTCTAGCTTATCGGTATGGACTTTTTTCTGTGCTGTGAGCGCCTTGATCTTGGTGTCTAAGTTCGCAATATTAGCATTAGCGGTATTCAGCTGCTTTTTACTGTCTAGGATAGCTTTTTCAAGCGAAGCGATGGATAGCTCTTGTTTCTTGAGGCTTGCTTGTAGGCTATCGAGTTTTTTCTGTTGTGAGGACAGGTTTTTTTGTTGGCGAGATATTTCACTCGATACGCCCTTAAGTTCACCTTGAGATGCGGCAAATGATGACGAAGATAAAAGAGCAACACAAAGGCTGGTAGATATCAGAAGAGTCCGGCTAATGGCTCGAATTTGTTTCATCATTATCGTCATTTAGTTGTATTCATCTGCTCTTAATTTTTCGAATTTCGCTGAATCGAATCCCGCAGCGGCTTTTGAGCTCTTCGTATCTCGTTGCGTGAATCTGGTATCTGCTCTTAAGCTCTTCGTATCCCGAATCTGCTCTTAAATCCCATCACCATGAATAAAGTTCTGCGATCGACCATTGAACCCTTGGTCCATATCCAAAGATGGCTTATCTGTTTTAGGTTTTCCGACAATTTTTGCAGGAACACCTGCGACCGTAGTATGGGGAGGTACGGCTTGTAGAACCACAGAGCAAGAGCCAATCTTAGCACCTTCGCCAACTTCAATATTGCCGAGTATTTTCGCACCAGCGCCAATCATTACGCCTTCGCGGATCTTAGGATGACGATCGCCACCTTCTTTACCTGTACCGCCAAGGGTCACGTCTTGAAGGATAGAGACATCATTTTCAACGACGGCAGTTTCACCAATCACAATGCCTGTCGCATGGTCGAGCATGATCGCTTTTCCGATACGCGCTGCTGGGTGAATATCCACTTGGCAAGCAACCGAGATTTGGTTCTGTAGGTAAGTGGCAAGCGCAATACGACCTTGTTTCCATAGCCAGTTAGCCACTCGGTAACCTTGCAGAGCGTGGTAGCCTTTCAGATAAAGCAGAGGCATCGAGTACATCTCGACGGCAGGATCTCGATTTACCGTCGCACAGATATCACAAGCGGCAGCATCAACAATCGATGGGTCCTGCTTAAACGCTTGTTCAACCACTTCACGCACAGCCATTGCTGGCATTGAAGCTGTCTTTAGCTTGTTTGCTAGGATATAACTTAATGCAGCACCTAAGCTTTCGTGATTGATAATGGTGGCATGATAAAAACTCGCAAGCATAGGTTCTTGCTCCGACTGCTGTCGAGCTTCCTTCACAATGCATTGCCAAACTTTTTGTTGTTCACAGTGTTTCATTTTACCATCCATTATTTTTTAAGGGGCAGATGCTAGATTCGAAGAGCTATAAGATTAGATGCGAGTAACCGAGATTCGAGATACGAAGAACGAGATGTAAAGAACAGATTAGAGTAGCGAGATGCGGATAACGAAAAGCAGCCTTCTATAAGCGCTCAATCTGCTCTTACTCTCTTCGTATCTGCTTTTACTTTTTTCGCATCTCGATTACCCGTATCTCGTATCTACTTTTATAGCTCTTCGCATCTCGTTTACTCGAATCTCTCTACCGCTTTTCTATCTTTCTGACTTCTTGTCTCGTGCAAGTAGATCTTGTGCTGCTAAGTGTGCATCTTTCCCTTGATACAACACTTGATAAATTTGTTCAACAATTGGCATCTCAACGCCCATGCGTTCTGATAATAACCAAACTTCTTTGGTGTTGCGATAACCTTCGACAACTTGGCCAATTTCTTCTTGAGCCGTGTCGACGTCTTTACCTGAGCCTAGCGCCAAACCAAAACGGCGATTTCGCGATTGGTTATCGGTACATGTTAGTACTAGGTCGCCCAGTCCAGCCATTCCCATGAAGGTTTCTGGTTGCGCGCCAAGAGCTGCGCCCAAGCGACTCATCTCGGCTAAGCCGCGAGTGATAAGCGCGGTACGTGCATTAGCACCAAAGCCAATACCATCCGACATGCCAGCGCCAATTGCGATGACATTTTTAACGGCGCCGCCAAGCTGCATACCAATGAAATCTGAGTTTGCGTACACGCGGAATGTTTTACCGCAGTGGATTTTTTCTTGAAGCTCTTCTAGGAAAACTTCATCTGGTGAAGCTACAGAGATAGCCGTTGGCATGCCCATCGCTAACTCTTTGGCGAAGGTTGGGCCTGATAAAACAGCTAACGAGTACCCATCACCAAGCACATCGTGTGCGACATCTTTGAGTAGGCGGCCGGTTTCTGGCTCTAACCCTTTCGTTGCCCAGCAGATACGAGAGTTCGTAGTTAAGTGAGGTTTAAGGCTATTTAAAACGATACCAAACACGTGGCTAGGAACGACAACGAGAAGGTCGCGACTTGCTGTTACCGCTTTCTCAAGATCTGACTCGATGATTAGGCTTTCTGGGAAGTCGATATTGGGCAGAAACTCATTATTCGCACGCTCTGATTCAAGGCGATTCATATGAACAGGGTCATGACCCCAAAGAACAACGTTTGCACAGTTACGCGCTAGCGATATCGCTAAAGAGGTTCCGTAAGAGCCTGCGCCGATGACAGTCATGGCGATGTCTTTGCCGTAAGCGTCTGCCGTGTTAGTCGGGTGAGTTGTTTCTGTCATGCTTCCACCTAAAAATAATGAGGGAAATCGAAGAGTTCTGGAAAAGCTTTCCACTAAAGTAAGAAGAGCTTTCAATCTTAGTACAGTGTAAAGAAAAAATGCACACCGCAGAAGTTGCGATGTGCATTTAAAAGCTAACTAGCGTTTGAATCGTTAGAGTTAAGTTCTACTTTGAGACCTAAGCCTGTTCGCCTTCAGCTTGCTGAGCTTGGTTTTGTAGGTAATTCATGAACAAAGCATCAAAGTTTACTGGTGCAAGGTTCAATTGTGGGAACGTACCTTTAACTACTAGGCTAGAAATTGTTTCACGAGCGTACGGGAATAGGATGTTCGGGCAGAATGCACCTAGGCAATGAGCCAGTTGGCCCGCTTCCATTTCGCTTGCAGAGAAGATACCGCCTTGTTGAACTTCACAAAGGAATGCTGTGTCTTCTGCGTTCTTAACTGTAACCGTTAGACGTAGAATTACTTCGTACACGCCTTCGCCAAGTTCACGGCTTTGAGTGTCTAGGTCCAGTTTTACATCTGGGTTCCACTCTTTTTGAAACATGTCTGGAGAGTTTGGCGCTTCGAAAGATACGTCTTTTAGGAAGATACGTTGGATTGCGAAGTTTTGTTGTGCGTCTTGTTGTGCTGCTTCAGCCATTTTCTTGTCCTTAAAAATTTATAATTAGGTTTTGCTCGCCATATAGCCGAACAAAACCTTAAAGTCATATTCGTGTAATCAGGTCAGCTTACTGCTTGTCGTTAACGGTTTATTACCTTTAACTACTTCTTGCCTTTAACTAAAGGAAGGTTAGCTTCGCTCCAAGCCACTAAGCCGCTTTTCAGTACGCTTACGTTTTCGAAACCTGCTTTAACCAGTAGGTTAGCGCTTTCTTGAGCGGTTTGACCTGTCTTGCATACTACGATGATTGGGTCTGCTTTGCGGCTTTCAAGGCTACCAAAGCTATTTGCTTTGATGTCTGACGGCAAAATGTGAACTGCGTCCGTAATATGGCCCTTTTTGAACTCATCCTTAGTACGAATATCAACCACAACACCATTTTCACGGTTAATCATGTGTGTGGTTTGCGCTGCCGTGATCTCTTTGTAGGCTGCGTTTGATGTCTTGATAACGTTCGCAATGATGGCAACAACTAAGCCGATCCATACGATGGCTAAAATCATATTCTCTTGAACAAATGGAACTAACTCTTGCATGTCTTGAACTCTTATTCGTTATGGGGCGAAAAATTATAGGGTAGGAGTATAGCGAGAAAGGGTAGGAGAATACAGAGGAAGGCTCTCTTCTCTTGTCAAACCATGTGGGTGATTGTTTTTTTGTATATCACACCCATAGCTTTATTTATTAAATACAGTCTAGTAATTATTATTTTTAAATGTAAAAGGAAGTGCTACGTAATGTGTGATCCACATAACCTTCCGCGTATGAACTGCAAAATTACCAGCCTCATGGCACTAAGACATTTCGCATATTGTATGATAGACTCTTAGCTATATGTCGTACTTTTATTGAACTCGTTAAGCAAGATGAAAAAACTACTTGGAAACTCGATTTTTGCACATGGACTTGGATTGTCTATAGCCACATCATACATGCTACTAACCTCTTCTTACCAATGGGGGGACTTGCCAAACACGGTAGAAAACAGCATTGTAATTTGTTTGATCGGCTATTTGACAACTGCCAACATACTTCCTCGTATTAGTAAATATCTATTAGTTGAACGTAAGTATTACATACTACCTGTATTAGCTACTGTCTACGCAATTGCTCTCATACTTATTCTTCTAACGCGAATTGACTATTCAAGACCTGTAATTATTCATGGCTTTTTTATAAGCTTTTTGATCTTATATAGTTTGAGTATGATGTTAAAAGATCATCGAAAGCTAAGACTGGCTGCGATTAATAACTTTGACATTCAAGATTTTGATAGTAGTAGGAAAATTGAATTATACGAAGTCAAAGAGTTCGTTCAATTACCTAGCAGTCACGATGGGCTGGTATTAGATTTACATAAAGAACTTACTATTAAACAGTCTAAGTTTGTTGCTGATTGCAGTATTAATAGTATCCCTGTATTCCACTCTGAAAGTATTCGAGAAATGGTTGATGGGAAAGTTCAGACCTCACACCTATCTGAAAATAGTATAGGCACTCTTCAGCCTAATCCAATCTACAGCGGCTTAAAGCGAGTTTGGGAGTCGATCCTAATTATAGCGACCTTCCCTATTACAATACCAATTATGTTGATAACCGCAATAATCATTAAAATTGAGAATCAGGGTCCAGCAATTTTTATTCAAGAGCGAATAGGGCAAGGGGGGAGAGCGTTTAAGATATATAAGTTTAGAAGCATGACTGTACGCGCTAAAAACGCCAAATCTAAATTTGCCACAGAAGAGCAAGCTCGAGTTACTCGTATTGGTAAAATTATTCGAAAAGTGCGTATCGATGAATTACCTCAATTCTTCAACGTTTTAAAGGGAGAAATGTCCCTTATTGGTCCCAGGCCTGAGCAAGAATCGTTTGTAAAGCAGTTTGAAAAAGAGATTCCTTTTTACGGGTATAGGCATATGGTTAAACCTGGAATTACTGGTTGGGCACAAACAGTTCAAGGTTATGCTGATGATACAGAGTCTACTACTGAAAAGTTAGCTCATGATCTTTATTACATTAAGCATCTTTCATTTTGGCTAGATATGAATATAGTTATCAAAACAGTGCGAACTATGTTGACAGGGTTTGGGGCTAAGTAATTGTTATGTCAATAGAAGTTTCGATTGTTACCCCCGCTTATAACTCTTTAAAATATTTATCGAAGACGTATGAAAGTATTCGTGGGCAGACATTTAAAAATTGGGAGTGGGTTGTAACCGATGATTGCTCTGAAGATGGTACATATGAATGGTTAAAGGAAATCGCTTCTACAGATTCGAGAGTTATAGTTGAACAAAATATCTTGAATCAAGGGGCAGGGTTTTCTCGCAACCAAAGTATCCTGAAAGCAAAAGGAAGATTTATTGCATTTTTAGATGCTGATGACATGTGGCATAAAGATAAATTAATGTTACAGGTCGCTTTCATGAAGGAGAAAAATCTTCCCTTCACTTATACATGTTACCAAAAGTTTAGCGATAAAGGTGCGAGAGGTATAGTCATACCTCCAGATAAAATTGATTATGATGGGTTACTGGTAAGTAATACAATTGGTTGCCTTACAGCGATGTATGATACTAACTTGCTGGGCAAGAGATATATGCCTCTAATTCGGAAGCGACAAGATATGGGGTTGTGGCTGAACCTATTAAAGGATATCCCTTACGCCTACTGTTTAAATCAGAGTTTGGCTTACTATAGGACAGACTCTGGAATGACGAAAAATAAATTTTCTGTATTAAAGTATCAATGGTTATTTTATCGAGAGGTGGAGAAATTAAGCTTAATAAAAATAGCGTATGTTTTCCCCATTTATATGTATAAAGGCTTTAGGAAAAATAAGATATAAATGAAGAGAGTCATAGTTCCGAGCTATTTATTTATAGTGATATTAGTTGTTATGGTGGTTTTCCCTCTTTTTCCTGAAATAATGAAAAGTTCACAGTCGCATATAATGAGGTTGATATTGTGTGTCACTTTTTTTTCTTTGTTTTCGGTGAGAAAACTGGAGAAAAGGGCTTTTATTTTTATCGGAATAGCGGCAATACAGTGTTTATTGATGTTTCTTGGCTTTGCCAAAGAAATTACTACTGAATATATCGCTATTCATTATATTATCACTATAACAACTCCTCTTATATTTTTTGCGTTAATGGTGGGTATGTACTCATTAGTTCGTGAAGATATGGATAACGGTATTGCTATTATAATTGATGGTTTTAAATGTCTAGTCATTATATCTTTGGCATACTCTTTGTTTGAGTTGTTATTTATAACTAACATTTATCAGTCATCCATTGTCGGAATGTATAAAAGGCTTGATAATAACTCAATTCAAACAACGATAACAACGTTCTTTGGGACAACTTATTTTGCGGGCTATTTTTACACATCTCTATTTTTTGTGTTCTTTTCCATCGCATGTGTAAGCAAGAAAATGCAAGACTATACATACTCTATTGTGTTGCTTTTCTTGGTTTTTATGTCACAAAGTAAAATTATGCTTTTGACGGTTGTTGTAGGTGGGTTCTTAATTATCTTACTAGCGAATAATCGAAAGTTGAAGATTATTCTTTTTGTGTTATCGGTATTACTACTAGCTTTAGTATATCATATTGACTCTTTTGTTAATCTGTTGTTCTCTCTAAATATAAATTCTGCGAAGTCATTAGCTATACTTATAGATAGGCCAGGGTACTCATATACACTACTTGCGAGAATCGAACAAATCAATTTTGCAATATTAGCTGTGGCAAACAATGCATTGTTTGGTGCTGGTATTGGTAAGGGAATTCTACTTGAATCTTGGATAGCTAAAATACTTTACCAAATGGGAGGTCTTGGTGTAATTACATTCCTGTCACAGGTAATAGTTTTAACTGTTTTCAACTATTTAAACTACAAGCGTGCTTCAAATGAACACAATAAAGGTATAGCATTAGGGTTGTTGGTATGGTCACTATGTTTACCTTTATCTCAACTAAGTAGTTACACTTTTTATCTATCAAAAATGGGTATCCTGTCAGCAGTATTAATTATACTTACATTGGCACTGTACGAATACGAAGTTAAAATGAAAAGAAACAGTAATCAATTATGTTGAAAAAATTTATTAAAAAAGCCTATAGAGATTTTACCAATCCATTGAAATATACCCTTTCCTCTGAGGAAGAGCTTGAGATGGGTTACTACTACTTTAAGTTTTCTACTAAAGAATTACTAGCGGGTGGTAGTCAAGATTTTAGTTTTGATGAGCAGGGTATTCCTATTATTCCACATTACATGTCTAATTGTAATAAGAAACATTATTACCCAATATCTATCGGGCAGTATGGACTAGCGGTTTTACATGACTACTTTTCTGGTGATGAAGCCGCCTTTAAGCAATTTATCAATATAGCTGATTGGTTCTTAGCCAATCAGACTGAAGATGGTTATTGGCTATCCTATACTGATATGTCTAAATTTGAATTAGAAATGCCGTGGACTTCGGCTATGACTCAAGGCAGAGCTATATCTCTTCTAACGAGAGCGTATAGGATAACAGGAGACCATCGTTATTTAGATGCATCTATCAAAGCTTTTTCAACATTCAAACAAACATCATGCCCATTTGTTACCAAATTAAGTGAAGATAAATACTTTTATCAGGAATACCCTGGAAAGAAAGAGAGTAATGTTTTAAATGGTATGGTGTTTTGTATGTGGGGGTTGTATGATCTCTTCGATGTAACCAAAGATAAAGAAGTAAAGGAGTACTTCGATAAAGGTATTAATGCTGTTGTTGATAAAATAGAAGAGTATGACATTAATGGTTGGAGTATCTATGATTTATTTCACAAATCAACAGGTAGTCCAATTAATTATTGTACAGCACACTATCATGATATACATATTAAACAATTACGTGTTCTAGGTTCATTGACAAATAATCAAGCTTTAGTGCATAAAAGTGAAGTGTGGAGTAGCAACGCAACTAAGAATAAGTTGTTAATTGCATACTATAATAAAATTAAAGTTCTCGTGTTTAGGAGAAAATAATGATTAAAGTTTCAGTAATTATTCCCCACTTCAATAATGTAGTTAGTCTGTCAAAACTGTTAATGAGTATTCCTGAGCAAAAGGATATTCAGGTCTTAGTAGTCGATGATAACAGTAGCGTATCAATTGAAAATGTTAAACTAACCTTCCCACAGGTCGAATTTTACATTAATGAGAGTTTAAAAAAAGGTGCTGGGGCAGCTAGAAACGTTGGCTTAAAGCACGCGAAAGGAGAGTATCTGTTATTCGCTGACTCGGATGACTATTTCATAGATGGAGCCTTTGAAATTATTGCTAATGTAATTAATAATGAAGTATTTGATATTTGTTATTTTTCGCCAGTGTCTCTAAATCTAGAGAGCTCTAGACCTTCAAAAAGGCATATACCTTATAAAAGTTTAGTTGATAATTTTCTAACCTATAACGACTCTAAAATTCGATACCATTTTTACGTGCCTTGGAGTAAGCTCGTTAAACATACACTAGTTAGTGATAATGACATTAACTTTGAGGAGATAATTGCTTCTAATGATATAAACTTCTCAATGAAAGTAGGTTATTACGCAAAAAAGGTCATAGCATCAAAGGAAAGTATCTATTGCGTAACAGAGGGGGAAACTGATTCCTCCCTAACTAAGACTTTGTCAAAAGATAATATTGAGTCTAGGTTTTATGCTATTTCTCGTTTCAATGATTTCTTATCATGTGAGCAGCTTCCTCAATACCAGTGTAGTATGAGTCAGCATCTATTGAATACGCTTATTTATGATAAAAGTAAATTTATCCTTAGAGTGAGGTTTTGTGTACGAAATAGATACCCTATAAATGTTGGATATGATTCGATAAAAAAATACTTTAAGAAAAAGTTGTTTAATTAACTTATTTCGATAAGAAAAGCTTTTGAAATATTATGATATGTTAAATAATTAATTGGAAGAATATCTAATAGGGCTGTATAGCTCTTAGGGCTGATTGAGGTGATTGGATGACTGTTTATAGCGGTTAATAAGTTCCGAAAGCCGATTCTCGCTATTGACTAAGATGTATACGAAACGGCGCGCTCTATCTCTAAGTTTAATTACGCAACAAAGCCCGATGGCGTAGAAGTTTATGAAGAAATCATTCGATGTTATTTAAAGTATCAAGAGAAGTAAAGAGCGCGTGTAAGTGCAACAGCTAGCGCTGGACTAATCAAAGGCCCCTTTTTGTATGAGCAGTTCCTAAGCTCTCTTATTTAGGCCTGTTTAGCTCGGTTCCTGCTCCGGGAAAACTGGATTTACGTTAACTAGTCGTGAAAGTTTACAAATCATACGATACTAACAGAATGTCGTGTGATAGCATCTTCACGTTGTTAAATTTGAGTTTTGAGAGAGATATAGTGAAGCGGCAAATACAGGTACAGACCGACCATTTAGAAACCACCCTCATGAACGATAAAAGTAATGAAGTTGACATTGGAGAGCTAATCAAAGCAGTGTGGCATGGCAAGCTAGTTGTAATGTTGGTTACATTTTTATTTGCTTTAGGTGGTGTTGTCTTGGCATTGTCAACTCAAGAGTGGTGGTCTACTAGCGCTAAAATTACAGAGGCGCAGCCACAGAATTTGGTTAAATATCAACAGCAAGTTAAGCAATTTCAACCTGTTTTTAATGTTTATCAAGATGACGGTACCGTGCTGGTAAGCAATGAGTTGGATAATTTAGTTGATTCGAAATTATTATTTAAAAGTTTTGTTGACACATTCAATTCAAGCAATAATAAGCGAAGTTTCTTAAATGGAAATGAAAAGTTCCACGATCTCAATAAAACGCTGTCTTTGGATGATCCTGAAGTGACCGGAGATACTGCTCGTATTCTGTATTCGCAATGGTCTGATAGAATTACCGCATTGCTTTCAGAGCGAACTAATCGAAACTCCCCATATCTTGTGAGTTTTCAATCGATGACACAAGAAAGTAGTTTCGACTTGTTATTAGCTTATATTTCAGCTACAGAATCTAACGTTCACCAGGACGCCTTTAATAACCTACAGGCTGTAATCAGTGGTAAACGTAATGAATTGATTCAACAGAAAGCAATACTGGAGACTCAAGCAAAAAACCAGTTGTTGGTAGAAACCGAGAGAGCTAGGTATGCTATGGAAATTGCGAAAGCTGCAGGCGTAGAGGCACCGATACAAGTTGGTAGTAATGGAGAGTTATTTGGTATTGATTTAGGTGCTAAAGGCTTAAAGGCGAAAGTTCAAGCTTTAGAGTCAGTGAAAAACTTAAGTGTGATTGAACCCCGACTGCAACAGATCAATGCTAAATTGAGCATGCTAAGTAATTTAAATATCGATAGAAGTGTCAAATTCCAAATGTTTCGCTACCTCGAAAATGCTGAGCAGCCAACTACTAGAGACAAACCAAAGAGAGCGCTTATTGTCGTTATGGCTACGCTATTCGGTGGTATGTTGGGTGTTGCAATTGTCCTTATACGCTTTATGTTTCGAAAAGAAGATTAGCTCTTACTTCAATGGCTAGTGTTTATACACTAGCCATTTTTTATTCCCCTTACCTACTATCTCCTGAGCCACGGCCTACACAGCGAATGGCTATCGTAACTCCAACCAAATACTGATTCCTAACGTTTGGCGGATTAGGGTTGCTTCTCCTTAACACATAGAATGAAAGACCGACCTCCGTACATCACTAAACCCGTATTAAGTAAAAATGCGGGCGACTGTGTTCAATTTTCCCCATTCATCTTTTTACTCCTTTCTGACGCAATCCTGACGTTTTTTTGAATCGTTGTGGTCCGTTTATTAATTATACATTTACTTGATAGCGGTAATTACCTATCATAATGTTCAATTAGTTGTTTAATCAGAGTAATTCCTTTTTAGGTTATCTATCGTTGAATAGATGGTCTTAGTTGGATATTGAAAGCAAAGCAGCAATTTTCTGGTGCTGGTACCTTCTGAGTACCATTTTTGTAGTGTCATACGAAAAGATTATGCTAGCAGCTCGCTTGCTGCATACAAAGCAAGCTACTCTCAAGTTCTTTGTGCTTGTTAAACAACATTGAGAAATCTGGCGAAATTCAAAAAGTACAGTATTGAGCTGTCTGTAGCTTCTAGCTTCAGCATTCAATATTGTGCACTTGCGTCAGTAGTTTTGGTACGGAATGGCGTGTATGAGTGTCTGCTTTTGGGGCTTTCATACAAAAACTGATTAGACTATCGCTTAGATTTGCTAGGAAAATCAGCCTCAGTTCAGTTTGAAATATGGAAGATATAATTATATGAAAATGCAGTGGTTAGCTAGGGTTTCACCTTTGTTGTTGCTATCAGCAACAGCTGTTGGAGCTGAAAATTTATACGTGGGCGCTAAAGTAGGTAGTGTAACTGCCGATAACTTTGCACCACTAGTAGAGAGCCGTACGGCTATTGACGACTCAGACACATCTTACGGTTTGTTTGTGGGTTATCAATTATTGGACACCTTGTCCATAGAAGGCAGCTACAACTATCTTGGTGAATATAACCTTAAAGATATTGCCGGTGGTAGTTACGATGCAAGTACCTTTGATGTGCTGCTTAAAGCCTCTGGTAACATAAACGATAGTCTAGCGTTATATGCTAAAGGTGGCTTCGCTATTTATGACTGGAACGCAAACGGCCCAGGCGTGGAGTCTGATGATTCTGGTGTGATTCCAACAATCGCTTTCGGTTCTGAATACTCGATTACACCATCAATGAAGGTTGGTTTAGAGTATCAATTCTATGATGGTATTGGTGGTGTTAACATCGATTCATTTAATGTTGCCTTGTCTCATAGCTTTTAATCATTTGTAGGGATAAATTGTGAAATATAAAATTTTAGCGTTATCAGTCGTTGGTGCAATCCTTGGTGGTTGTGGCAGTGACAACAACAACAGCGTGCCACCTGAGCAAGCGTACCGCAATATTATGGCATTCGACCCTGCAATTATGGGTATGAAAGGCACATTCAGCTGTGATGATGGTACAACCGGTTCTCTTGAAGAAACAAACTACTACGGTGTTTCTGAAGTTACTGAGCTTACCGTTCTTAACTACCCTGAAACTTGTTCGTTTGCTTACGCTGCAACAGCGGATGCAGTTGACGTTTCTAACGGCAAAGACATGAGCAAGGTGAGCTACAAGTTCCCTAAAGGCTTAGCAAACTACGACGACCTTGTGACATCTTCTCCAATCTCAACTTTGATTGAGAAAGAGCTAGATGGCCAGCCATATACCGAAGCTACAGGTGTCCAAGTGCTTACAGATCTTGGCTTAGATGGCTTGCTGAACAATGGTGTTACTTCTGTAGCTGACTTCCTACGTCGTACACAAGAAATTATTGAAGACCTTCCTGCATCTCAAGCTAGCCTAGTGTCAGCAACAGCAGCGGTACTATCAGACGTACTTGTAGTAAGCCCGAATGCATCAGCAACTGAGGTATCAGCAGCAACTGTTGTAATCGCAGAAAAAGTCATTGAAGAGAACCCTGCTTACCCTGAAGCTCCTAATGGCGACACAATTTACTTGGACCTAACTGAAGATCCGAAGTTGATCGAAGACGTAGTTGCAGATCCAAACACTCCAGTGGTTCTTCCACCTTCAAAACCAGCTGAGCCTGTTCCAGACCCAGATGAAGGTACTAAGCCACCAACTGGCGGTACTGGTGGTACTGGTGGTACTGGCGGCGGCGGTTCTGCTGGTGGCCCAGGCGCTTAGTATAGGTATCAATAATAAAAGGCACCACACGGTGCCTTTTTTGCATGCTGTTACTATCAACATAGTCACAATTAAGCATAGTCACTATCAAACTCTGTCACCATTAAACGTAGTCACTAACAAAAATAGTCACTGTCAAATACGGTTAAAACCTATTGTATCCCAATGAAAATACTCAGTTATTCTAAAAACGCATCTTTCATAGCATCTCTTAGCGCATTAGCTATCGCTTCTAATGCCTATGCCGTCGATAACTTGATGTCGTCCCAAAGTTATACCGGCGCAATCATTGTGCCTAATGCTCAAGTGATGGACACTGGCGACATCTCTTACCTCTATGGTCAAGGCGTACCATACAAGGGAAAAACCAGTGAGTTAGATAACATATTATTTAGCGTTGGTTTATTCGATGGGTTTGAGGCTGCGGGTCGAATTGTCACAAAAACTTATGACTGTCACCTCTACCCAAATGTACCGAATTACAATCCTAATTGTGGTAATGGTATTCGTGACTTATCGGCATCGTTTAAATACCAACTTCCATTCGTTAAAGATTGGACAGGGTTTGATTTTGCCATCGGTGTTCAAGATTTAGGTGGCGCGGCCAGCAATTTTGAAACCTACTACGCGGTAGCCGATTTTGAGCCTGACTTTGTCCCTGCAAGGTTTAGTGCCGGTTATGGTAAATCAGAGGTGAGCCATGGCGTTCTAAACGGGCCCTTTGCCAGCTTAGAATATCAGCCGTTGGATTTTGTACAGCTGATTGCAGAGCACGACTCTCACCAATTTAACGCTGGCTTGAAGGTGTTCACACCAGAAAACTACCTGCCACTGGATACGCAGTTATCTTTTCAATACCAGTTTTACACCAGTGGTAATGCCGATATAGACATTTGGTCTGTGGCTGCATCCGCTCCTTTAATGGGCTTCTCTGAATCTCGCCGAGTGAATGAGTTAACCCTAGAAGACAAGATCGCAGTAGAACAAGCGCATCATAAATTTGCCGGTATGGTTCAACTTAAAAAAGCACTGGTTGATGAAGGCTTTCTTAACGTCAGAATTTCGGCTGATGATATTGGTTTAAACGTAGCACTGGAAAACCGACGTTATAATCGCAACCAAGTCGATGGTGTGGGTGTTGCGTTGGGTATTATCTCTTCCTATGTGGGAGAAGGTATGCTTCAAGACCTCGGGGTTAAAAATTACCAACAACAAAACATTCGCCTGTTTAACTTGGTGAACGACATGCCGATGATGGAAGTGATCACCAGTGCCCCATGTTATCGTGAATTTGTAAAAACGGGTGAACCTTGCAAAACCCTTCTTGTTCGCACATCAGATGTGAAAAAGAGTTATGCAAAAGCAAATTTTGATAAAGAGGTGGCTCGTTCTGGCTTTGGCCGCACGCAGGTGATAGTTTCTCCTGCTTTGTATCACAATACCGCTACAGAGTACGGTGTATTTGACTACTCTTTAGCACTTGCCACTAACTTATACACACCTCTTTGGAAAGGCGCCGCGTTGGATGTTCGACACCTAATGCCACTGGCAGAGAGTGATGACTTTGAAGAGGGCGAAATTTGGGGCGACGACGCGTTTGAAAATGAAGTCGACAGGATTCTTTTCCACCAGGCATTCCAATTGCCTTACAACCTCACGACTCAATTCTCATTCGGACAAGTTTACGGAAACTTCCAGGGCTTCTTGAACGAAACGCAGTATGTGAGCAAAAGCGGTCGTCATATTCTAGGTACTGAATATGGTAACTTTTCTGCTCAAGATAAGTTTGATTCAAGAGGGAAAGCCATCTTAGATGCAACTCCAATGATTGGTCATTATGCTTATTTAAGACCAGATTGGAATTGGCAAGGAAAAGTAGAAGTCGGTCAATTCTGGAAGGGCGACGAAGGGGGGCGTGTGACCACAAGTCATTGGTTGGGGGATGTAAGAGTTGATGCGTCATACCAGACCACAAAAGCGGTAGGCAGCAGTGAAGCCGAAGACTTTGTGACTCTGGGTATCGCGATTCCTTTAACATTATGGCGCGACATGAGTCCAGGCTATGTTCAATTACGAGGGGTAGACCAATTTGTATATAACTTACAAACCCGTGTAGGTGAGACTCACAATAATTTAGGTGAGGGTTTAGGCTTAAATGTTGCTTTGCAACACAACCTTGAAAGGCAGTACTTCAACCGTAACCGCATCGGTGCAAGTTACTACTATGAAAACCGACAGCGCTTACGCAACGCTTACCTAAAATATTTAGAAGCAGTAAAATAATTTAGCGTAACATCTAAAACTAAGAGCCAGCACCTCTGAAGTGACCCCGTAAAGTTG
>NZ_VFEB01000159.1:0-5893 GCF_007858795.1 Vibrio sp. T20 | reverse complement strand
GTTCAAATTTTTCTTTAGACATGGGGTGTCCCTCTAGGTACGGATTAGGTGGCTTAAAATAAGACCACGCAACCAAAAAAAATGGTTTTCTTTATTAAAGGAGAAGAAGCTTTAGACTGGTGCTAATACCCAGAGTCGAACTGGGGACCTCACCCTTACCAAGGGTGCGCTCTACCGACTGAGCTATATCAGCACACAAAATGAGTTGGAGCGTGCAGCGGGAATCGAACCCGCATCATCAGCTTGGAAGGCTGAGGTAATAGCCATTATACGATGCACGCAACACGTAACTCTGTTTGAGCTATTTAACCTTTAGAATATGGTGGAGAGGGACGGATTCGAACCATCGAAGGCAGTGCCAACAGATTTACAGTCTGCTCCCTTTGGCCACTCGGGAACCTCTCCAAATTTTGAGCTTTCTCTCGCTTGCCTTAAAGGAAGGGAGAAAGTGGTGCCGACTACCGGAATCGAACTGGTGACCTACTGATTACAAGTCAGTTGCTCTACCTACTGAGCTAAGTCGGCACAAGTGGGGCGCATTTTATTGAATGATTTTCCACCTTGCAATAGCAAATTGAAAAAAAGTGCAAAATTCTCTGAGCAAACTCCTACATACGGCTATTTAGCTCAAGGTTTACGTCTTTAACCCGCATCTAGTACAGGAAGATATTTTATTTATCTATCGCTTGATGTATTTTCCATGCACTTGTTTTGTTATCCACTATAGAGTTTTGTATGAGCCCATTTATGTCATTTGACCGCGAACGTTGGTCTGAGCTAAGGAATTTAGTTCCGATGACACTTTCTGAGAGCGACTTAAAAGAGCTTCAAGGCATCAATGAAAAGCTCACAATGGAAGAGGCAGTAGAGATCTATCTACCGCTATCTCGTCTATTGAACCTCTATGTGGCAGCCAGACAGAATAGAAACTCGGTACTCCACCAATTTCTAGATAAGAAAGAGAAAGCGCCACCTTTTATCATCGGTATTGCGGGTAGCGTAGCTGTTGGCAAAAGTACCACTGCGCGTCTGCTTAAAGCCCTACTCTCTCGCTGGGAAAACCACCCAAAAGTTGAACTAGTGACAACCGATGGCTTTTTATATCCAAACGAGGTGTTAGAAGATAAAGGGTTGATGAGCAAAAAGGGCTTTCCGGAGTCTTACGATATCAAGCGTTTAGTGAACTTTGTTTCGGATGTAAAAGCTTGCAAGAGAAATGTCACAGCCCCTGTTTACTCGCATCTTACGTACAATATTACTGATGACGTTAAGTGCGTCGACCTACCAGATGTGCTTATTATTGAAGGGCTTAATGTTTTACAAACCGGAATGAATTATCCACACGAGCCACATCGCGTGTTTATTTCAGACTTCCTTGATTTTTCACTCTATGTCGATGCGGATAGCCAGCAAATTAAAGAGTGGTACGTCAATCGTTTTATGAAGTTCCGCGATGGCGCGTTTACTAAGCCCGGCTCTTACTTTAGTCATTACACGAAATTATCGAACCAAGCCGCATTGGATAAAGCTGAAGGTATCTGGAGTTCAATTAATGGCTTGAACCTAGAACAAAATATTCTTCCTACACGAGAAAGGGCTCACTTGATTCTACGTAAAGGCGCCGATCATATGGTTGAAGAAGTGTTACTAAGAAAGTAGTAACGCCTTAATCGCCTTTTCTTAGCGATATCTCTCCGCCAATATAGCTCTCGACACCATTCTCAGTTTTGAGTAATACAGCACCTTGTTCATCGATGCCTTGAACAACACCTTCAATTTCTCTAGGTCCAATGATCAACCTAACATTGCGGCCTAAGAAATTATCCAAGCGGTTCCAACGCTCTATAAAATTGGACATCCCTTTCAGCTCATAATCAACAAGAGATTTATCCCAGGCATTGATCAGAGCCTGCGCTAACTGATTTCGGTCTGGCACCTGACCGTCACACACCTCTTTAAGAGAAGTCCATGGCTGTCCAATACCTGATGTTGTAGGATCCATGGATAGGTTTAGCCCTAAACCAATAACAATATGAGCAGCGCCACCGGACTGTCCTGACAGCTCTACCAAGATACCAGCAAGCTTCTTGTCATTGTGGTAAAGGTCGTTCGGCCATTTGAGCTTTACACCTTCTACACCCATCTCTTCCAAAGCTTCAACAACAGCGACACCAACCACAAGGCTTAAGCCCATTGCGGCAGCCATCCCTGCGTCGAGTCTCCAATACATTGAAAGATAGAGGTTTGCACCGAATGGCGATACCCACTCTCGTCCACGGCGTCCACGTCCTGCAGCTTGATATTCAGCAATACAAACAGAACCCGATTCGAGGGTGTTAGTTCGCTCTAATAGATGCTGGTTTGTAGAACCTATGATTGGAATGAGCTCAAGAGAAGCATCGCGACTAACTGCAGACAATTTTTCTTGGTCAAGCATATCTAAACAGCTTGCTAGCTTGTAGCCCTTGCCTTGTACTCGGTAGATATCTAAACCCCACTCTTGAATACCTTTAATGTGCTTACTGATAGCCGCTCGTGATACACCTATCATTTCACCTAGGTCTTCACCTGAATGAAACTCACCGTCAGCAAGACATCTCAATAGCGCTAGCTTGGTACTGTGTTCTCTCATGTCAGGGACTCCAAAGCCTTATCTAGGTTTGTCTCGCGGTCTCGCCCCATAAAACGTACTTCATGTTCCAATCGAATATCGAATTTATTCAAGACGGACTGACGCACTCGCTCTGCAAGCTTAAGGATATCCACAGCAGAAGCCTCATCATAATTGATGATAACCAATGCTTGATTGGGGTGAACCTGAGCACCACCTTCTATCACGCCCTTGAACTGGCATTGATCAATCAGCCAACCAGCAGCGACTTTGATCATATCATTACTCTCATAACCGACAATGTTTGGGTATAGAGCTAACAGGCGATCAAAATGATCTTTGGTGATCACAGGGTTTTTGAAGAAGCTGCCTGCATTCCCTTGTACTCTAGGGTCTGGCAGCTTACTTGAACGGATAGCACACACTTCATCAAATATAGTACGAGGAGAGAGACTATCGGCTGCTAGGCTTTTCAACGGACCATAGTGATTACATGGCTCCCACTCTTTAGGCAACGTTAAACCAATCGCAACAACAATCGCTTTACCGTAGAGAGCATGTTTGAAAATAGAATCTCGGTAACCAAAGAGACACTCTTCGTTGCTTAATCGCTTAACTGTATAAGTATCCAGGCACAGGGTATCGACATACCCGCATACGTCTTGCAACTCAACACCATACGCACCAATATTCTGAATCGGAGCAGAGCCTGAACAGCCGGGTATCATTGCTAGATTTTCTAGCCCACCAAGCCCTTTATCCACACTCCACTCAACTAAGCTTGGCCAATCCTCCCCACCACTTACATGCAGTAGGTGGTGACTGTCAGTCTCGGTCAACTCAATCCCGGCTAATTTATTCACAATGACCAGGCCTGCGAAGTGCTCAGTAAAAAGCATATTACTGCCCTTACCCAGTATCAACTTAGGTAAAGCTGACCATTTAGGGTCTTTGTAAAGCGAAATCAGTTCTTCGGTAGTGGTTACTTCAACCAACGCATCACACGTCTGATCGATGGAAAAAGTATGAACATTTTTTAAACTAGCATTGAGATGGAATTGCATGGCGATATTCAATTAACTTACACTGCGGTCATTCTACAGCAGATAAACCAATGGCGCAGTGACTGAATGAACAATGTCATCATTACTCAATTAGACCCAGTAAAGGTTCCCCTAGTTAAACGTTTCTATAAAGAACATTACCCAACGGGAAAAGCGAATAAAAGTGAACTGATCTATTCTTTATTACTGGATAACGAGCTGTGCGGAGTCGTGCGTTTTCGTACAATAGAAAATAATCGCTTACTTACCGGTATGGCTATATCAAAACAACATCGCGGCAAACAATTAGGCTCGCAGCTTATGGATTATTGTGCGCAACATACGCTTACGGAAGACGATTACTGCTTTGCTTACGCTCATCTCACCAATTTTTACGCGCGACATGAATTCGTACGAGTAGACCCTAAAGATCTGCCAAATGGATTAAGAGTTTTATACGAGCGCTATTCGAATAGCGGAAAAGATCTCATTCCTATGCATTATCAGCAAAATTGTTAGAGAATGCCTCGATTATCTAGTATTTGGTGCTATCCCTTTGGTAAAATTAAAGGTTCGCAATTTTGCATATTTTTAAGGTAAAACAGTCAATATGATTGCCAGTAGGAATCCATTCATACAGTTGCCAACCATAGCGCAGAATCCTGACAAGTTTGAAGTACTACTATCAGCGCAAGAGTTTCGAATTCGCCTACTTGATGAGATATCTCGCGCAACGACTCGTATTAGTTTAGTCGCTTTGTATCTTGAAGATGATGAGGCTGGCCGTGAGATCCTAACTGCCTTATATGAAGCAAAGCAAAAGAATCCAGAATTAGACGTAAGCGTTTGTGTCGATTGGCACCGAGCGCAGCGCGGATTGATTGGTGCAGAGTCTTCTGAAGGCAATGCGGCCATGTATAAAGAGTTTGCAGAAAAATATCAGCACTCTGTACCTGTCTATGGCATTCCAGTTCGCGGCAAAGAAGTCTTTGGCGTATTGCACTTAAAAGGCTTTATCGTCGATGATAGCGTGATATACAGCGGTGCAAGCCTTAACAATATCTACCTGAATTACCATGACCGCTATCGCTTTGATCGTTACCACGTTTTAAACAACGCAGCGCTTGCGGACTCGATGTTTACCTACGTACACGAACAGATGGTTGCGGACAGCGCTGTTTATGACTTGGCTGATAAGAATAAGCCGGTAACCAAAGAACTGAAACCAGCGATTCGTCAATTTCGTGCATCATTGGCAAGATCTCAGTATCAATTTGATGGTCAGGAGGTTTCAGCAGATCAAGTTGCTGTAACACCATTGGTTGGTATCGGTAAGAGACGTAACCGTCTAAATCAGGGAATCAATCAACTCGTAGCTCAAGCTAAAGATGAAATCTTTATCTGCACACCTTACTTCAACTTCCCACCTAGTCTAGCTAAAGAAGTGAAGAAAGCGCTTAAGCGTGGCGTAAAGGTCAGCATTGTTGTTGGCGATAAGACAGCAAATGATTTCTTTATCTCACCAGAAGAAGAGTTTAAAACGATTGGTGGTTTACCATACCTTTACGAATTGAACTTACGTCGTTTCGCTAAGGCCAATGAAGCTCATATTGCTAGCCGCAATCTATCAATTCGACTTTGGCAACACGATTCCAATAGCTTCCACCTAAAGGGCATTTGGGTCGATAAGCGCTACATGCTACTAACAGGTAATAACCTAAACCCTCGCGCATGGAAGCTGGACCTAGAGAACGGTATCTTTATCCAAGATAACTACCACCACCTAACAGACAAGTTCCAGGCTGAAGTGGATAATATCCTTCAACACACTCAGCTTATCTGTACTTATAAGCAGTTAGATAAGATAGAGAGCTACCCGATGGAAGTTCAGAAGTTGATTCGTAAGATCACTCGTGTAAAAGCCGACAGAGTGCTTAAACAAATACTGTAGTCGATGTACTAGAAACACTATTTATCAACGCCTAGTAAACGCTAGGCGTTTTTTTATCTACAAGATAGCCTAGCAGCTCCTATCGATTTCTAGAGAGACGCCTCAATAGGTAGCGATGAGGTCTGTAGCAAAAATCCGAAGCTCATACACCAAAAGCGACGAAGCCTAGTCGTCAGACTAGGCTTTCTAATATATGCCTAAATAGCGAGGGTACTTAATGCAGATTTACCCACTGGGGACAAAACCTTAACGGAGCCCATTCTGCTGGAGAAAAACACTTTTCTTTAA
>NZ_VFEB01000003.1:0-18364 GCF_007858795.1 Vibrio sp. T20 | reverse complement strand
AACTATCCTGCCAGAGGGGGGCTGCATCAAATTATTTTCAATTTCTAATCTGGTTCTGATCCGCCAAACTTCCTCAAGCCGAAAAGGCTTTTTGACGCCACTTCGTTTCGTTTTGTTGAAAACTACCATGATGACCTCCTTTTTAATTTGGTCATCACATTGGTCATCACAATTGTAGTTGGAAGGAAATGGACAAAAATGAGTTAAGCTTTTCGCTGTAATTAGCTACTTTAGATAAAAATATATATTGTGACCTACGCGCGTTTGAGAATTTTATCGAATGGTTATGCAAAAAGAAAGCAAGGCTATATGCCTTGCCTCTTTAAGCACATATACCAACCATACTGCCAGTATTTCCGCTTACTCAAGCACCAGCTTAATTGCTGATCTGTGAATATTGTCATCGTCAAGATCACATACTGAGGTTTTGTTGGTCACCAACGCTCGATCGAATGCGATATCATTAACGGAGTGTTTAGGCTTCTCTATCGTCTCAGCATTGCTCTGCAGCCCTAAAGATCCACAGGCTTAACTCTTTAAGTACGACTCGTTTCCAAGATTCTCAATTCTTCCTGAAGCCCTTGTCTAATCGACTTGCTTATCTTTTCAAAAGCTTCTAATTCAGCTATTCGATTGCTTAAATTCTGAACTCTTTGTTCTGTTTTATCTGGTGCAATCTCATCTGAAAATCTAGCTATAAACTGGTATTCATTTGAATCCACAGCCCCTGATACATGTTGTAGCCAATCTTTTGTATTATCATTTTTTGCGTGCTCGACAGCTTGTTCAAATATAAAAGTGATTAAAGTTCTTGCTGCTGAATCGAGGTGTTTAGCTAGCTCAACCCAAGACGTTGAACCTCCCAGTTGCTCATTTTCCTGACCATCATAACTATTTGAAAAATAGCGGGGCATCACGGTTTCTGGGCTAAGCGAATCTAAAGCCTTAAATATAGGCTCGAAGTTTTCAAATGGTCTCGTACCGTCAGGAAATACTGAGCGGCTCTCCCAAAGCTGTATTATAGTATTAAAGCATTGCTTCTTCGCTTCCTCATCTCCGTTCTCAGCTAAAAGAATCTGCTCAGATAGGTAATTAATCATCCAAGCTGTAATATAATCTAGGTCGTTTTCTTGAAAGCTAGAGATGAGTTTTTTACCTAAATTGATAACTTTTTCTTGTGTCTCTAAGTTTTCCGTCTCCAGATAAGATGAAGGTTTTGCTGTATCTTGGTATGTATCCGAGTTCATCATCTTTATTCCTATTTCTGTATGATCCTTTGAAAGTTCGCTGAATATTTACTTGTATAGCAATATCCACATCCAGTTGGTCACAGATAAGTTTTAAAAAGTTAAGAGATGCTGAGGCAGGGCTGCCAGAGCTTATGTAAAAATCTGGATCGTTGGGCTTATCCTCACTCCAGTATTTATTTTCAAGACATATGCTGTGGTCTGATAATAAAGTACAGCTCTTTTCATCCTCACTGTAAGTCACATTGATTACCTCAGTCACGCATTGGCTTAATTTATAGGGCTGAGCGTATATTATTCCAGAGAATGGGTCTTTCGGTTCAATATCATTGATTTCACCATCTGCGATCAGCCATTGCTTGCAACGAAACTTTTGATTGTTTTGATAATCGTAATCAGAATCGCAAAAGTTGTATAAATAACACTCACCAATATGACTATCGAAGTTAGCAGTTGTATGTAAAAGCGACCGACTTAGCTCTTTAGGAACCAAAATAGTAGAGAACGATATATGCTCGTTTCTACCATCCTTATATTCATCCCAGCAGCCCTCAACGTTAAGCCAAGTGGATGATTTGTCTTTGGCAATAAGCTGATCAATAAAGTCTGTTTCAACTATTTGCCATGGCCATTCTTCATCATATTTTTCATTTAACCAATCCGGTTTGTAAATAGGTATAGGATCCCTAAGCTCAGATAGTAGTATACCGTTCTTATTAAGAATTAAGTGCTTGTTAAGCCATGCATCCCAACAATTAACGTCATCATCCTCCCCCTGAATTACTGGCATGGCCTCCAGTAATTTGAAGGCAACTTCAAGCATCAAATGATATGATATATAAAACCTGTAGTTGTCAATTTTAGGATAACTCGAATGTGAACTCTCTATGTCATGCCAATTTCTACGATTTTTCCAAAGGTCTGCTCTTGAATCTGGTATGTGTGAAGATTCAAAGCTCATTTCCCAGCAGTTAAATAAAACATCTTTAGCAAGATCTTCGACTTGCTCACTTGGAATACCAAAGACACGACCTAACGGTTCAAACCAGTATCTATCGAAGTCATAAGCAAACCAAACTTCTTGGAGATCGCCTAATGTATTTTTTTTATGCCAAGGTGAATCCACGCAATAGCGATATTTGTTTTCGTTAATTGTAGAGTGTGGCGACACACAAACTTTTTGAAGCTTTTCAAACGTAGATCTGTCGAAACAATCTGGCCTAAATTGCTGTAACGATAAGCATATTTGTTTTCCATAATATTTAAACAATATTCCACACTCATTATTCAAAGCGATTTCAGAAAACAAATTTTTATTATCTATCAATAAGTTAGTGCATTCGCTTGCACAACGAGTTAATGCTACGAGCAAATATAATTTGGCATGTAAATTATAAAACGTATACTTGGTCGGAACATAATATTTAGGTAGTCCTTCGTTGTAACATTCTATAAGCAAGTTGATTTCAGGCTGGCAATTAAGTTTGTATAATCTACGAACAGCATGCACAGCTCTCCACCGTTCCTCAGCTTGAGGTGAACCGAGATTTACATATATATAACAAACTAAAGCATGAGAGAGATTTTTGGGGACTTGTATAGAATCATTCCAACTACCATCGGCATAATCTTCTTCGATGTGCCTCTCAAGCCTAGATAAGCCAAAGTCTATTAATTCTTGGGCTTCTGCTATGTTTAGATTACTAGCACTGTAATGAGCAAAACTAAACAAGGCACTAGCTGATTCTATATCGACCGAGTTTGATAATCCCTTAATAACGCCTTCTTTTATGGCTACATTAGTACCTTCATTTAAGAAGAAACTATTCAACATATAGTCTCTTTCATAAATCGTAGTGAATCTAGTGGGATACCTAGATGCAATATACTTAACTGAATCATTCCAAAACTTTTCTACTGAGACCTTGTTTTTCCATGCATCAGGGATATTTTCAAATGCCCACCGAAGATCATAAAAATCTAGTTGTTCTGACTGACTAATTACATCTAGGAATGAACGTAATCTTCGTGAAGTAATCTTTTTATAGCATCCCCGCCAAAACTGTTCGGATTTCCTTGGGTAACCTTGGTTTTCATAGCACTGGAATGCATCTCTGAAGCCAGCGTCAGTTGACAAGTCAAATTGTCCGTAAAGCTTATCCCACTGATATTCTTCAGTTTCTTCTTTTTTCATTACACTAGGTAAAGAGCCAGCTCTATCTTGCTTTAAAGACGCTGCGAGCCGTTTAACTTCATCGTATGTTATACACTCCAGCTTATATTGCGTTGCTAATTTATGTATCTCTATCCACTTATCACCGACAATTCCTTGTGTTCTCAAAACTCGAACATAATCATCTAGCATTCGTTGCTGGTTATGCTTGGAATGGTCTTTGGCAAGACATTTCTTTAAAAAGTCAAAAAGTCCATATTCCCAAGAAAATGATGACAATGACCATAGTGAAGCTGGTGATGCAAGATCTGAGTCTACCGCATTATGCGCTAAAGCATATATTTGCCTTTCATGCCAACCTACGTTTCTATCTTTCCACCGACTTAATATGGGGAAAGTTGATTCTGACGAAAGTTGAAAACAGGTTGATACAGCATCATTGCGATCCCAATATTTTTCTCTGGCAACTGAATCACCAATCATTTCTGCACATCTCATATAGCGATGGGCAAGCGCTGGATTATTGACCCCACTTTGTGAACTGCGCTTAGCAATTGATGTTAATGCCTCCCAACGAATGACACCTTCTTCTCCAAAGTCTAATGCTTTGTTTAGCGCCTCATCAAAATAAGACGCGGCATCATCTCTGCCGACACAAAGGACTGCTCTTGATAATTTAATAAAGTGCTCTGAACGCGACTCTGGAGATTCGTCATAGTCATAGTTTCTTAAAGATGAATAACAATGTTCTTCTATTGACTCACTTAGCTCAAGAAGCTTATCGTTCCTACAACTAGCTCTAAGAAAATAGAAATCATCAACAAAAGATACTTTGAGTTTATTGTCGTTGTAATTTTTTACGAACAGAGCTTGTTCTTCTAAGAAGTCAGAGTTACAAAACAGGATGTTTTCAAACTTTGCCTTTGTAATTTCGAAAGGCACTGGTTCATATTCCCGATAAGAGCTGTATCCTATTTTTGAAGATATATTGTTTGCAGATTCATGCTCTTTTTTTAAGTTTATGTCTATACCTGATAAAACTTTAGCTCTTACCATATACCAAGGTAAAAGCTTACCAACTTGCTCTTTAGCTCGCTCTAACTCTCTCTTGGCTTCATAAGAATCATTCTTACTACTCCAGCTACTAGGAATATAATTATCCAAGCTTAAATCAAAATCACCTTTGAGTGCTGCATGAATAGATAAGTAGCGTAGAAGGCTCTCCCTAACACCATCATATTGATGATCATCAGCAACACGATAGCACATGGGGAAATTGAAGTAATAATTAACCCCCCTTCGAATATTCGCGATAGGCAAGTCATGAATTAAACAGGCTTCAAAAAATGATAAGTATGCATCGGCTGTAAAACCGGTGTTGTGAAAAGATTCAGAAGGTTTATCTAACTTAGATTTCGGCTTAATAATTTGATTTAGGCAGCGAGTTAGGCAAGCTCTAGGAGAGGGTTTCCCCACTTTCATCAATTCTGAAGTGATAGCGATAATGAAACTAGGATTGTGCTTACCGTAGTTTGCCATCTTTTCTATATGTTCAAAGTCTCCTGCATCAATAAGCCTTTCCGTACATCTAGAAGTAATCCTATATATACACGAAGATGGGCTCCAAGAGAGTAAGAAGTCAGCACATTTTTTCCAGCCTTTAATTCGATATAGTGCAAATGCTAATTCTACGATTTCAATATCTTCTAGTTTTTCATTAAACCTTTCTTTCTCATCTTTTGCCTCGTTACGTTTTTGAAAATAACGGCGAAGCCAATGTACAGCAGATCTATAGTAACTATAGGCCTCACCTTTCAAACCGGATACACTCGACAGTAAAGATGCTGCGAATACAGTTTCTGAACCATCCCAGCTACCACTTAACTCTTTTCTATGAGCAAGTTCTTGTATGCGCCCAGGAGATAAAAACAAAGAAGCAAGATCTACATTATTTGTTAAAATATCTATTTGGCGGTCATTCCCAGCAATCTCTTCACCAGCGGTCAGCGCCAGTTTTGCCGCTTCATATAACCGGTTGGTCTTTAGAGCAGCTTTAAATGCGTACTGTAATCTTTGCACTTTCACTTGATTATCATCAAAAGAACTGATTGAAGGGAGGAAATTCTCAGATAACGCTAGCTCCACCAATTCGTCTAACTGCTCAGCTTTTAGTAATAGTAAAGGAAGTGACTCTGAAACATACGGAAATTCTGTCGCAAGTGGCTTAATCGCGTTTACAAACGAATATATTTTTTCGGGAGTTGTAGAGTAGTTATCTTGAAACCACTTTTCAGTTGGTTCATCTCTAAATTGAACGGTGTCATCAATTTGCCATAGCGGGTGGCCTAAATCTGCTATAAAACTTTTTACTGAGTCCGTAGATACATTAGCCGCCTTCGCTAAAACTGCTATTGGCACAAATGGTGGCAACACAGCCAACCCTATGCAGATACTGTCTATGCTCTCACGATAGTTTTTAGGAAACTCATCCTTAATTCTAAAAATTGACTCTTCTAATTGCCGTTCTATTAAGTCTTCAACAGTTAATACTTTCGAACCAAAAGACAGCAACAGGTTGCTCAACGAAGATATTTTTAATGATAGTGCATTAGATTGCACTCGCGGGTTTCCGCCTGTTAAGCGATTAAACTCAGTAGCTTGTTCTATAGTTGAAGCCGAATACTTAGCTTGTAAATTGACAAGCGTTTCATCGTTTGAAAACGGAGATAGTTGGATTGGTTTAATGGAAGACGGTGGGTCGAGAAGATCTAATCTCTCTGGTCTACACGTAAACACCAATCTACAATTGTCAGGCACCACTTCTTTTAAAAGTTGGCTGACGAAACACGTCCCCCCGTGTTCTTCAGCAGCCATTTCAGCATTGTCTGCGGCATCAAAGATTAATACTAAAAAAGCACTTTCATCCTGCGCTGATAGTGTAGTACAAACTTCTCTAATTCTGTTCAAAAATGCCTTAATCCAGTGCTCATCTGGTTCGTTTCTAGTTGGTATTATCTGATCGCATAAACCTTCTTTTGCAAGCGTGTTGATCACCTGAGTAAGAGCGTATTTGGCTTCATGCCGTTTAGCGCTTGTTCTACGGTAACTTCCGTTCCCAAAACAATCATATGCTATTACGATTGATGGTTCATTGAATTCGGTAAAGAGGTTACTACTTAAAATTGACTTACCTACACCACCATTTGCAGTGATAATAGTGTGTGTTGTAGCCGACTTTATAGACGCAACGATACAGGTTTGTTCATCTCTAGGGATGTAATTGTCGATTGGCTCAAAGAGTGGCGGAGCTGGGAAAAAGTCATCGAAACTTATTACATCAAAAGCTTCAAGCATATCTTCTCGTTTAATGACATTAGATTGACCCGGCTCGATTTTTTCCCAAACTTTGGCTACTAACAGTTTTTCTCTATCTAGGATATTTTTTGAAACAGATAACTTAGCTAGCTCTTTGTGAATATCGTATTTTTGTTCATCGTAATTGCCTTCGGAATCACACAACTGCAAGCATTCGCAAAATTTCTTGAGCTTCTGCCCCTTGAAATTTGTATATTCTTCAAGTGTTTTTGTAAATCCATCAGGGGCATTTTCACCACTAGCTATTTTCTCAATGTATTTCTTAAAGTTTCGTGAAATTAAGCGATTTGTAAGAACTGTAAATTTTACGTTTTTTAAAATTTGTATGGATCTTGTTAATTCAGAATAACGCTTTGCAAATCCTTCAATAGTTTCTTTCAATTCAGACAGTGTAAATGGGGTGTCAGCTCGCACAGTCGAATGCTTTAACTGGAAATATTCTACACGTCGGTCACCCTTTGAAGATTGACGATACTCCGCTAGATCAACAACACATTCGCCAGCTAAGCCACATTCTTGTGACCCCTCGATAGTGATGTGTTGCAAGTCAGTATTGAAGTCTAATAGCTCTAAACATCGCTTTACTGCCCATCTGTAGTGAAAAATATCACCAGCTCTTGAATAGTGGATCAAGTCAGAGTTCTTTTTCATCGCCGTATTTTCTTAATTTATCAATGCATTAGAGAGGTTAAATTAGAAATAATACTAACATAGAGCGATGGCCCCAACACGCTTTTTGTCCTAGAGCAGCTTTGCAGGTTGCTACGACAAATCAGCCCCCTGAATAGCTATGCACATATGAGGTTTGAACCACATTAGTTCTTGTATGCAAAGTTAGGATCTGCAAAATCGCGAGGAGTATTAACTCAAAACAATAATTGGGGCAGAAGCGTGTTAGCTAATTCACTCCTCCAGACCTGACATTACTCAAAACAGATCAGACTTTATTAAAACTTAGCAAAATTTATTGTCCGTCGACATTTGCCATTTCAGGCTTTTGATTACACCTTCAAATTCTTCACGCTCGTCGAATTTTTTCTAGTTTTGGTTTTGTAGCGATGTAACTCCCAAGTCATTTGGGCCACCTTATCTGCCATGACAACATGCTCCGACTCTAACTGCTCATTCTTAGTTTTGAGCCTTTCGTTTTGCTTCAACACTTCCTGATATTTATCCTTTGAAACCTGAGATTTTGACTTATTTTCCTTCGCCTTAACCACACCTACTTTCTTTGGATCTGAAAGGTACTTTTCTTTTTCTTCAAGCACCCTCCCCAACAACTCAGCATGATTCTTCAAAGAGCCGTTAGCCACACCCGCACGTTTTTCGACAGCGAACGGACTAATCTTTTTCCCTTCCTTCAAAAGTGCTTTAAAAGCGTTCTCTAGCTTTACAGCTACCGCTGCCATGCTTATACCTCTACTCTATATTTATCAAATTCAATGCCGTGATCTGACATCACCTTTTCAGCCGCCCTAATGTCATTAAGCTGAGTGGCTAAAGAGCTTTTATTAAACAAATTCATCTCTTTCATCTTTTCAATTTTAGCTATACAGCCCTCACGTCTTCTAACCCAATTCTCAGCTTCTCTTTTATTGACATTGAGGTTTTCACAATCTCGACCTACACACTTAGAAGACTCAAATAAGTGATTCATACTGCACGAGTCTCCTGCGAAGCAAGTACCAAAACCTGTTGATTTATTTGCGCCTTTTGTCTTACTGACCAGTTCATTAAACTCAGCAGAACTTTTTACTCCATCACCCTCAAAGGATTGTATGTATCCACCTGACTGCTCCTCAGGGTGCTCAATAATATCCTTCATGTAATCATGATGTTGTGCATTATATTGCTCTTCAATCTGCTTCTTGATTTCTGCTGGTTTTTGTATGCCCATGAGCGTCAAAACTTCTGAATGACTGGCATAAATGGCAGTCATAGATAGATTAATGTGCTTGAACTGATGTTTTAATGATGCGAGTGATACCAAACCATGCCCAACAGCAAAATGGGCAAATGTTCGTCTTAATGAGTGAGTTGAAACGTGCCAGTACAATTCTCCACTACCATTCTCTTTGATAGGGTAATATCTCTTTGGCACGACAGAATTTAATAGGTTATACAGTTCATCCATTTCATCTGGAATATAACGAATATCAATGTATTTGCTATAAAGCGCCCATAGACCCCTAATGTTAACAGTGTTTAATACTGCATCTTTTTGCTGGCGCTTTATATTGTCACCTCTGCCACCTAAGCCATCAAATGTAAACCGAGGCGCGAGGTGAATATCCCCCGATTCTGAGCGATAGTGGTCATTGAGTACAGATAACACCAACAATGCTTTTTCACAAATTGGTGCACACGCCCACGTATCCTCACGCGCCAGTTTTTCTAGCTTATTCGTCCATGACCGCATCGTACACAGTGTTATGCCATCAATATCGACCTCTTGGTATGAGGTACTGTCAATTTGTGTTAGTTCACTGTTTCTCATGCCTGTAAATGCTGAACACGCCCCAAAACATGCGCCTCGAATAACGTTAAACGCATTCACTGCCTGCCGTTCTGTAATGCCATTGCTTTTGGCATATTCCTTTACGTCCAACAACGGATTCTCTTTCTTATAAGCTTCTAGTACCGAGCGATGCGCTTGATTGCGATAAATCGCTTCAACCCCATCCTTTGCTTTTTCCATAAAATCATTAACGAGTTCATTTTCTGAGAGCTTGTTGAGTTGAGCCTTTTCTTTAATATCAACGCCAGTTGTCATCTCCTGATATAGCGCTTTTATTTCAGCGCCACTATCAATACTTGCCACCAATACGTTGTATTCACACTCAACATCACCATCAAAATCACGGCCATTTAAGAACTCTGTATACGCTGATTCCACGTCATTAATGATACGAGATAAATACTGCTCATAAATCACTGGAATTACTGTGGGGTGGTGCCCTTTGCCAGAGCCAGCAATTTTCTTTGCTAGACTTCTGGCTGTTTGCCCCTCTTGATATGGGATTTGAAAGCGATGAGATTCTGGAAAATACTGATTAACTTGTGTAAAGACACTCAAGGCATCTAGCTTATTTGCAATTGTTTTCTCTGCTTGGCCTTTCAGTGATTCGACCAATTGCGAAAAAACAATTTCATTGTTCAAGTAGCCAAAAGAGTCAATACTTGTGTCAAAAAACATTCTTAATGTGTGTTCAGTACAATGCTGTACTAGCCTTAAGCTCTCAATTTTACGAAAAGTATCAGCTCCTTCAACGTTCAATAACGCCCCTTTACCTCCCCATATTAACCAATACATTCTTTGTTTAAGTTCAATAAGTAGTTTGGGGTTATGCTTGGCACTTTGAAACGCTAGTTTGTACTCTGACTCAGATGCCTTTGTGGTATTAAATAAATCATTGAAATCCCAAGCATCATCCTCAAAGTAAGAGACTGGGCTACCATCTTTGTTTACACTTACCACGGTACGGTTCGTCGGCACAGGGTAGTCTGTAGTGGTTGGTAACGAATACTTATCAAACAAAGCGTGGTCGTGACTAATACTGAACATAGTTACCCCTTAAAGACATCTGTAATGGAATCTTCATCCCACAAAGGGTGACACCCTTGACGTTTGAGATAGGCTTCTGCTGCCTTTAGGTTGCGTTTTTTAAAGCGTTTTTTGATTTCTACGATGGAAGATTGAACCTCACTGAAGTTTTTAATGAAATGCGTTAAATCATTATGAGCGATTAACGCCTCTTTGAACCTCAGTTCAAAGGAAAGAAAACGCCAAATATCATGAACCTCATCGACAACGGCGAAGTTACGACACATAAAGCATTTAATGACATATCCACATCCCAAATCCTTTACATCGTCTTCTTCTAGCAACCCTGCATCCACATTCGTCTTTTGGAATTCACGTTTCTGAGGTGTGTCCTCGCCCTTACAGATACCACCATTGGATATATCATCAACAGTGTGCTTAGAGGCTGTTCTAAGTGCATCAGCCTCTTCAACGGATAAAACCTCACAATATTTAGCCTTTGTCTTTGCAATAGCGACCGTAGCGCCACCTGTCGGGTTCTGCGCATAAGCGTATAATGTCGCCCCGCCTACCGCCAGCTCTCTCCTTGCGATGGCCTTCGAGTTCTTGCCATATCTCGAATTATTCCAAGTGCTTTCTGATTGGTTACGTGAGCTTTCCATTGCTCCCGTCCGACCGTATTGACTCTCTGCATACTGCTTAATCGAGGACTTTAACCGCTCGAAACCAAGCTTAAAGTTTGGGTTGTTCGATACGGCCAACTTTAACGTTGTAGAGCGCTCTATCAATCCTTTAGCGTATCGATACAAGCCCATGGAGCTCGGTTTTTCACCGCTTCTGCGAACAAACAAGTAATGTTTATCCAACTTTAAATCTTCTGCGTTAAGTTTTGATAATTGAATGTGTTCTTCAAAAAAGGTTTTTGATGCAGCCCTTGGGGTAAATGAACGTGTTTCTTCTTTGTAACCACGAGTTTTCAAGCCCTTAACGGAGATGCGGTTTCCACCGATGTTATCGACTTTCCATTCATCTTCTAACACAAAGGTATTTAGAGCCTCTGTCAGACCTGCCGCCGTGTAATAGATGTATAGAAATACGGCATTATTTATTAAGCTATCAAACGCCAACCTTCTTTGAGAATCGCTAATAGATTCGTCCAGATAACACTTATTGAGCGCTTTTCTATCGGATAGAAGAGCGCGACCTATTTTCTTTAACTCTTTTTTGGTGTAGTTGTTCGAATCAAGAGAAGCAGAGTTAGTGTCAAGGTTTCGAAGTGCCTTGGGAATCACGCCCAAACCGAATTTCTTGAGCATCGAGCTGTATTTCGATGCCTCCCACCCGAGGGTTTTGGCCTTTTTAGGTTTGCCATGCAAGCCGACACCTGTTGTTCTTATTGAAAGCCACTGCGCTTGAATGTGGGCACTGGCGGATTCAGCGGATAACTCAACCTTTTGCTTTCCTTTCTTCTCATTAAAGGCGTGTGACAATATCGCTCTTATATCTCTAAAATACGCTACTTTCCCAGACTCAGCCCATCCAGACTGGTCAAACTTGGAGATAAGGAAACGAACATGCTTCTTGGTGCTGTATTGCAGTAATTCTTTAAAATCACAGGTAGTATTCGTGCCGTGGCCATTTTTCCACACAAACTTCCATTGATGAATCGTTGCTAACGGGTTGTCCGATTGCATTTCATCCGTTGGGATAGAGCGATAAATGCGAGCATTTTCTGGCTTGTTAACATCTATGTTATCGGTCATAAAATGCCATCCTCATCCAGTAAGTTCATCATTAATTCAGGCACTTGATTCTTAGTTGGATTTCCTTCCCAATGCGTTAGATAGTGCATGGTGACACTTAAGTCTTTATGACCCGCTTCATCTTTGAGTAACTTCAATGCTTGGGAGGTTGTGATGTCATCCATGTTAACCAAAAGCTCAAATTTATTGGCGAGAAAAGTGACTCTTGTATCATGAAAAATATGGTCAAAATGCGGATTACTGTTCTCTTTTATCGCATTTCGCAATTTACTCCAGAGGGCGTCGATTGAGTTTGATTTTTCGTTTTCTTCTTTAAATCTATTGCCTTCTTTAGTGATGAAAATAGGGGCATCTTCATCACCTGTATTGTAAAAATACAACCTAGCACGTTCCTTATATCGCTCACTCTCACAGTATTTAGATAACTGCTTCATTAGCCACACTGGCATTGAAATCACTCGATTTTTACCACCCTTGGTTCGGCAGCCGTGAGAATTACCAATCTTAATGTTGGTGAACGTTTTACCCCTAAACCCCTTCGGCACTTTCACATGGCGAGGTTTTAAGTCAGCAACCTCTATTGCTCTTAACCCTGAATTGATAGCAGTTGCAACGAGTAACCTAAACTCACCAGACACCCCTGCACGATGCCAGTTGTCTCTTATATGCTGAATATCCATATCATTCATTGGTGTTAACGTGGTTTCCTGCTTCGGGCTGGTAATGGTTATGTCTGTAAGCATCTGACCATATTTGGTGTAACCCGTTACTTCAAAAGGGAGGTTTTCAACATAACCATGTCGCAGACAAAACACATAGAATCTTCTAGTCACGGACAAGGTTGTTGAACCTACACTGCGCCTCATATTGCCGCTGTCAATTTGCTTATTTAAGTAAGCTCGGAACAGATAGATGGGATAACGTTCAAGCTCTTGATTTTCGTCATTCCAGTTGAGATTGTTCTTCCCTAGAAACCTAAAGAAACGAAGTAAAGCATAAGAGGTAGGCTCAGTGTTCTTTATACCTTCAACGATACGACGACTCAGGATATAAGCGTTAGCATAAAACTCAGGCTCACCCTCTGAGGTAAACAGTAATTTCACACCATCGAAACGCATAGGTTTGTGAATAGAGAAATCAGGCTTACCTCCTGAGATATCTTCTTCAACATCCCCAATCTCTATCTCTTTACTTGTTGCAGTGAGATGGTAATAGTGATCCATAACAGCCTCTTCAAAATTAATCTAATTTTAGATTAGACTAACAATCTAATAAGTTCCAATTAAAAAGGGAGTGACTATTACTCCCTCACAACAACTTATTAGATATGTTGGCTGTAAAAAAGCCTGCAATTCGCTAGGAGCAAACGCAGGCTTTTCAATATTGTTACACTATTCCGTGCTCATTAACCGTGACTGGTTCTTCCCACGTTGTCATGGCTAAGCTCTTTATTAAGCTCCGCTTCCACGTGACCCGGAGAGCGTGTTGAGCCAGAAATCAATCGATACATCGCAGGGATTACGAACAGAGTTACCATTGTCGCGAAGCCCATACCGAAGAAGATAACCGTACCCACTGCCACTCGGCTTTCATAGCCCGCACCCGTTGAAGTAATCAATGGGATTGCGCCTGCTAGCGTAGTAAATGCCGTCATCATGATAGGACGTAAACGTCGAGCCGAAGCATCAATGATCGCCTTTTCAAACTCGATACCACGGTCACGAAGTTGGTTAGCAAACTCAACGATCAAGATACCGTTTTTGGTTACCATACCGATCAACATGATCATACCGATCTGGCTGTAGACGTTGAGCCCTTGACTCATCAGCACCAAGCCTAAGAAGCCACCAAAGATACCCATAGGTACGGTGAACATCACCACCAGCGGGTTAATGAAGCTCTCAAACTGCGCCGCAAGTACCAAGTACGCCACCAACATCGCCAACGCAAACACCACTAAGATGCTCGATTGGTTCTCTTTGAAGTCTTTAGACTCACCCGAGTAGCTTACTGAAATATCACCCGGAAGTTGTTCAATCGCTTGTCCATCAAGAAAATCCAACGCATCACCCAGCGTGTAACCTTCCATTAGGTTCGCTTTGATGGTGACCGATTTTTGCTTGTTGTAGTGCGACAAACGAATCGATGATGCCACTTCTTCAATGTGTGTCAGCGTATCAAGCGTGACTAGCTCACCAGACTGAGTTCGCATGTAGATTTGGCTCAAATCGTTGGCATTGTTGAAGCTGTTCTCATCACCACGTAGGTAAACATCGTACTCCTCACCACGCTCGACGAAGGTAGTTTCACTGCGACCGCCTAGCATGATTTCCAAAGTATCGGAGATGTCAGAAACACTCACACCCAGCTCTGCGGCGCGCTGCTTATCTACAGTAACCAGTAGCTCAGGCGTTTTCTCAGAGTAGTCGATATCCGCGCCTTCCATCATCGGTGAATCTTCAGCTGCTTGCTTTAAGATCTCTGCCCATTTCTGAAGTTCTGAGTAATCAGAACCACCAAGCACGAATTGTACTGGTTCACTCGATCCACCTCGGAAACCTGGCATGAACGGGAATACACGCACATCTGGAATACCATTCAACGATTTACGAACTTCGTTCAAGGCTTCTTGCGCTGTCACATCACGTTCGTCCCAATCTTCTAGGATCATGATAACGAAGCCTGTTTGGTCACCCGCATTACCACCAAACGCTGGTGATTGAATACTGAATGACTTCAAGAAGCCTTGACCAAGCAATGGCATTAAGCGCTCTTCAACGATGTCCATGTTGGCAGACATACGGTTATAACTGGTTGCATCGGCACCACGAACAAACGCAAAGATAACACCACGGTCTTCTTGTGGCGTCAGTTGCGACGGTACTTGTTGCATCAAACCATAACTACCACCCATACACGCAATAATGATGATTGGAGCAGCCCAACGCCAATTCAACGCGCGGCGCAATACCGAGCGGTATCCAGACTCTAATTTGCCAAATACACGTTCAACAAACAGGTTAAAACGGTTTGGTTTCACATTCGCTTTAAGGATCTTACTGCCTAGCACTGGCGTTAGCGTCAATGCGACTAGCGACGAGAAGATCACCGACATCGCGAGCAATACAGAAAACTCGGTAAACAACAGGCCAACCATGCCGTCCATGAACGAGATTGGTAGGAATACCATTACCAATACAAGCGTTGTTGCGATTACCGCGAAGCCTACTTCACGAGTACCTTTATAGGCAGCAAGCAGCGGTGACTCACCACGTTCAATGTGGTGGAAAATGTTCTCAACCACCACGATCGCATCATCTACCACCAAACCAATCGACAGGATAAGTGCCATCAGGGTAATCAGGTTGATAGAGAAACCGAAGTAGTACGCGGCAATAAACGACGAGATCAGAGATACAGGTACGGTTACCGCAGGAATAAGTGTTGCACGTGCTTGACCAATAAAGATGTAAAGCACAAGGATAACCAAGCCACCCGTGATAAAGAGTGTGCTGTAAACTTCTGAGATTGAACGGTCGATGAAGACTGTTGAGTCATAATCGACAGCCAAACGAGTACCATCTGGCAAGAACTTTTGAATTGCTTCGACTTCTTTATGGACTAAGTCAGCCACCTCAAGTGGGTTCGCATCTGACTGAGGCACGATACCCATACTTACGTTAACAACGCCGTCACTCTTAAAGGTCGAGTTCTCGTTTTCTGCGCCAATGTAAACATCCGCTACGTCTTTCAAGTAAATAGGTGTGTTATCAGAGGCACGTTTAACGACTAGGTATTCGAAATCTTCCGCTTCAGTGTAAGAACGAGCAGTACGAACCGACATCACAATCGCATCGTTACGAACTTCACCGCCCGGGCTTTCAATGTTCTCACTGTTCAACGCAGATGTGATGTCCGAAGTCGTCACGCCACGACCCGCCATCTGAGCAGGTTTCAGCTTGACGTACATTACTTTGTACAAGCCACCTGAGATATCCACCGAGCTCACGCCAGAAATCAAACTAAAGCGGTCAATCAACACACGTTCGGTGTAATCGGTTAACTGCGTTCGGTCCATCTCCGTCGAGCTTAAGTTGATGTAAACCGATGCTTCGCCACTACCGTTGTTCTTATAAACAATTGGGTCGTCGGCTTCATCGGGCAATGAACGCTGCGCACGAGCTACGGCATCACGAACATCACTCACACCGGTATTGAGGTCGTAACCGAGCTCAAAAGTAATCGTGATTCGCGACATACCGTTACGCGTTGTGGATTCGATCTCATCGATACCACTAATGCCGGATAACTGGTCTTCAAGATTGGAGGTTATTTGGCTTTCAATGATGGTGGCCGATGCACCCTCGTAACGAGTACTGATCGAAACCACTGGGCTTTCAATATCTGGCATCTCACGTACGGCGAGCTTATTGAAAGAGACAATACCAAACACAACCAATAACAGGCTCAATACGACAGCCGCTACTGGTCTCTTTACAGAAACATCAGATAACAACATTAGTTAGCGCCTTCTTGTGCTTTTTTATCACTTGCAGCATCCGCTGGGCGATTAACAGCGAGCTCTTGAACCAACACACCGTCACGCATATTCACAATGCCTTGCACTACGATTTTCTGGCCAATCTCGATGCCCTTTTCGATCACAACTTCGTTATCGATACGTGCGCCAAGGAAAACTTCGGTACGAGTCGCTTTGTTATCTTCGTCAATAACATAAACGAAACGCTTCGTACCTGAATACTCAAGCGCTTGAACTGGAATGATTGGCGCTTCCACTGGTGGGAAGTCCATATCCGCTGCCACTAACATGCCTGGCTTTAGATAATCGTTATTGTTGTCGAAGTGAATTCGAACTCGCAGGTTCAGGGTTTCAGCGTTGATACGAGAATCAATGCCAACCACTGTGCCGGTAAACTGAGTATCACCCCACGCGCTAGTGCGAGCGGTGACTTTCATGCCTTTTGATAGCATTGAAAGGTAGCGTTCTGGGATCTGCAAATCTAATTGCATTACAGATAAGTCGTCTAGAGTCACCAGTTCGGTACCTGATGTCACCATTTTGCCTCGGCTAAAGTCGATAAAACCGACCGTGCCAGAGAAAGGCGCGCTAATGTGAAGATCTTTTAGGTTGGCATTTGCCGCAGCTAAACGAGCATTCGCAATCTCAACATTGGTCTTCTGTGCATCGATTTCCGTTTGAGTGATCGCGTTACGTTTCACTAGGCGTTGAAATTCCGCTAGCTTACGTTGCTCATCTTTTAAATACGCTTGAGCTTCTGCAACGGCAGCTTTCGCTTTATCGTCGTCTAGCTGAACCAACATTTGTCCTTTAGTGACATCTTGGTTCGCTTTGATCTTGATAGAGTCGACTCGGCCAGCCACTTCAGATGTGATCATTACAGATTGTTCGGCTTCTAACTTACCGACCAAAGAAAGAGATTGGCTAACTTGGTGAATATCAACCTGCTCAGTAACAACAGTGACAGTGCTAGGGCCCATACGTTTAGCAAGTGCGGCTGGAGACGCCATAAGGATAGACAAGCTAAGCAGGGTTATAACAGATTTATGCTTCATAATAATGGTCTGCAAGTAAGGTTATACCAATCACAGTGAGCAAGTGGTCAGAAATAGCGCAGGAAAAAGGCTTGAGAACAAGGCAGGATTTTCGATAAGTAGTTATTCTACAATCAAAAATTCTAACGCCGTTATCGAGCATTTTAACAAGCTAAGATGACACCTGGATTTACTACGATTGGTATTATTATCTATAAATGAAATTAACCGTATTCTATCAACTAATGAATACTGTAACGTCAAGAAGTGTAAATCTAGATTAAATTCCATTTACGTTTCATCACGTTTTAGACACATTGAACACAATACAGAAAGCCAATCACCTCAAGGTGTTACCCCTCAGTACGTAAACCTTAGTACAGATGTTCACTTCACGAGCAATATGCGTACTTTTCGCCATCTTTGCCCAAAAAGGCAGCATTTAACACAAAACCATAAGAAAAACCCTTTACACGTTTAACGTGTTTGCTATGATGCGCTCCGCACTTGAGAGATGCGTTGGGAAAAACATCTCTTTAGCCTATCCATTATGAGTTAGGAAAAAACACCCTGGAGGGGTTCCCGAGTGGCCAAAGGGAGCAGACTGTAAATCTGCCGGCACTGCCTTCGATGGTTCGAATCCGTCTCCCTCCACCATATTCTTCTTACCTCTTTAAGAGTTAAGAGA